>JAHEDM010000023.1 GCA_024641205.1 Actinomycetes bacterium | reverse complement strand
GGCGGATTCCACACGTTTTACGAGAAGCAGGACGACGGGACCTTCATGCTCGATCCCACCTTTGTGTTGGTCGACGGTTACGGCATCATCCGAAACGAATACCGGTACCAGACCGTCGCGCCCGATGTCGACCGCATTGTCCGGCACCTGGGCGTGCTGGCGGAGGAGGTTGAGAAGAGCACCGGCGCCGCTACCCTCGCCTATGAAGCTGCCCACCTGTTCCTCTGCTATTCACCATGACCGACACCCAGGAAACCGTTCGCTCCTCATCAGTAGGCCGCCTGCTCCCCACCGTGTTGGCCATCACGGTCGTCCTCGCTTTGTTCGCCTGGTTGGTTCTGCCCCGATTGCGTCCCTACCAGTTCAACGGGACGGTGCTCCAGTCGGCGATGCCTGTGCCCGACTTCACACTGACCTCGGCCGACGGGCCGGTCAGCCTCAGTGACTTCCGCGGCAAGCTGGTTGTGCTCTACTTCGGCTACACATTCTGTCCCGATGTGTGCCCCACCACCCTCTCGGATGTGAATAAGGCCCTCGCTCAATTGGGCAACGAAGCCGAAGACGTCCAGATGATCATGGTCTCGGTCGATCCGGCCCGAGATGACCCGGCGAAGCTGGCCGATTATGTCCAGTTTTTCAACCCCACCTACGTCGGGGTGACCGGCACAGACGATGAAGTTCGCAGCGCCGCCACGCCTTTCGGGATTTGGTACGAGGCACATGCCGAGGAAGGCGCATCCGGATACCTGGTCGACCACGTCGCCACCCTCAACGTGATCGACCGGGAAGGACACCTGAAGTTGGTCATCGGCCCCGGCACCGGAGCCGATGCCATAGCCGCCGACCTCGAATACATGCTGCGCTGAGAGGACGAGAGGGAGGACTGAAACGTCTACCCGGAGGAGAGAAGTGAAACGTACTACGACGCATTGGGCGTTGGCCGGCCTGGCGATCTTGATGGCTACCAGCACGATGTCCTGTGGCGGCGACGCCGGCCTCGAGATATCGGATGCGTGGGGACTCCCCTCCCCGAGTGTTGCGACCACGGGTGCGTTCTTCCTGACGATCACCAACAATGGGGCCGAGGACGACGCCTTGATCGGCGCAACTTCGCCTGCGTGTGGCGCGGCGGAACTGCACGAGTCTTCGATGGACGACCAGGGAGCGATGACCATGCAGCCGGTGGCAGGCGGCCGCATCGCGGTGCCGGCCGGAGAAACGGCGGTGCTCGAGCAGGGCGGCCTGCACGTGATGTGCATCAATAAGCTCGAAGAGTTCACCGAAGGTGCCCAGCTGGATCTCACCCTGCAGTTCGAGAAGGCCGGAGACATACCCCTCACCGTCGAGATCCGGGAACGATGAGCACGCAACTTCGAGCGCGGTACTTGGTAGGAGAAGCCCGGTGCGCCGCGGCCCGAATGACTCCCTCCTGCTGATCTGGTGACCCCTCTTGGTGTCATCCTGGCGGGCGGCGGAGCCGTACGCATGGGCCGCGACAAGGCATTAGCGGAAGTCGCCGGACGGCCGATGGTCGAATGGGTAGCTGAGGCGGTGCGATCCGTGACGGCCGACCTCGTGGTGTTTGGGAGGTCAGGAACCCTGGCCGGGCTCGAATGCGTGCCGGACGACCGCCCGGCCAGGCGTGGCCCGCTGGCCGGCCTGGCGACGGCCCTGCGACTCGCAGAAGGCCGGCCCGTCATGCTGGTGGCCGTCGACCAGCCGTGGGTCCGTACCGAAACCCTCTCCGCCCTGCTCGAACAGGCCGGGCCGCTCCATGCGGTCGTACCCATCGCCGGGGGCGCCCGTCAGGTCACATGCGCGGTCTACCCGGCTTCGTGGGCCGGGCGGGCGGCCGAGGAAGACGCGGCCGACGGTTCGATCCAATCGCTACTCGAAGATCTTCTTCACAGCCCGATCGAGGAGCAAGAGTGGCGAGCCTGGCGCGAAGACGGCCGCTCCTGGTTCAGCGTCGACACCGACCGTGCCATCCAAGAAGGTCTGGAACGATTCGGAGCACCCGGGACATAGAGCACCCCGATGGGTACCCTCCCCTCCTTATTCTCGGAAAGGACACATGCATGCAACTCGGTTTTCACGTCGCAAGCTTCTCCTGGGAGCAAGAACCCGCCGGGATGGGCGCCACCCTCGCCGACGTGGCTGCTGCCGCCGAGGAGGTGGGGGCATCGGCCCTCAGTGTCATGGACCACTTCTTTCAATTACCCGGTCTGGGCGGACCGGGCGAGCCGATGCTGGAGGGCTACACGACCCTTGGCTTTCTCGCCGGGATCACGTCGAAGATCCACCTGCACCTGCTGGTGGGAGGTGTCACCTACCGCCATCCGGGGCTCCTCCCCAAGACGGTGACCACCCTCGATATTCTTTCGGGAGGTCGGGCCGGGTTCGGCATCGGCGCCGCCTGGCACGACCGGGAACACCACGGTCTCGGGGTGCCGTTCCCCTCCACCTCAGAGCGGTTCGAGCGCCTGGAGGAGACGCTCCAGATCGCCAAGCAGATCTGGAGCGAAGAAGACGGGCCGTACGAAGGCAAGCACTATCAACTCGCCGAAACGATCGATGTTCCCGGCCCGGTCCAGAAGCCCCATCCGCCGATAATGATCGGAGGCGGAGGCGAGAAGAAGACGTTGCGGTTGGTCGCCCGATATGCCGACGCCTGCAACCTGGCTACCGGTCCGTTCGCCCAGTCCGGCCCGCCCGAGGTCGCCCACAAACTCGAAGTCCTCAGAGGGCACTGTGAAGCGGAAAGCACCGACTACGGCCGCATCGAGAAGACCATCATGTACCTGGGTGGCCCACCCGCCACAGACGAGGCGACCGCGGCGTTCGTCGAGGAGATGCGAGCGTATGCCGGCCTGGGCATTGACCGGGTCATGGTGATCCCACTCGGCAAAGACCCGGCCGGATATATCCGGCGCCTCGAACCGGTGGTCACGGGCCTCACCGAACTCTAACCACCAACTGCGAAACGACTCGGCCGTCTTGCATCTCCCGCCGACGGGAGAGGCGCGAGCGAAGCGGATGGAGAGGGTGGAGACGGTAGAGAGGGCCGCTGGTGGCCGGCCGCTTCTTCCTATACTCTCCGCAGACGGCGATGGAGCTCGCCATGGCCGGCTGATGGCTCCTGCGGTGCCGACTACGTCGAGAGAGCCATGTCAGAGCCTGGACCCCATCGAACATCACCGTCCCCCATCCCTACCCGGTGGCGAGGTCCGCTTGCCGTCCTAGGTGGAGGCCTCGTCGGCTCGGCCGCCCGAGGGACTATCGCAGCCGCACTACCGACAGCATTAGGTGAATTCCCGTTTGCCACACTGATGGTCAACCTATTCGGGTCGTTTCTGCTCGGTTTCTATCTGGCCCGCCGAGAACGGGCCGTATCCGCTCAATGGTCGCTCCGATTCTGGGCAATCGGTGTTCTGGGGTCGTTCACCACCTTCTCGACCTTCAGCCTCGAAGTGTTCCGACTCATCGAGATCGGCCAACTCTCCACCGCGGTGGGATACGTACTGGCCTCCACACTCGGAGGTCTGGCAGTGGCACTCATCGGCGACCGCGTCGGGGCCGTCGCCCGATGACTCTGTTGATCACGGCCGCAGCCGGCTCATTGGGTGCCCTGTGCCGGTACCTCGTATCGGGTTTCGTCCAAAGCCGGGTGGCGTCGCTGCTGCCCATCGGCACCGCTGCCGTCAACCTGATCGGCGCCTTGTCTCTGGGCCTGATCGCCGGGGCAAGCGATCTCAGCGCATCCGGCCCGCTGGCGCTGGTCGGTTTCCTCGGTGGGTTTACGACTTTCTCGACCTGGATGGTGGAGACCGTCCGGCTCGGGGTGGCTCCCAGGCCCCGCTTTCGGGCCATTGCCAACCTGACGGTGATCCTGGTCGTCGGGGTCGTGGTCGCCGCCATCGGGTTCTCCGTGACAAACTGAGGAGGATGATCTCATGAACCAGCCAGACAACCGACTGTTGCGAATCTTCATCGGCGAATCGGACACCCACGAGGGCCAGCCCTTGTATCAGGCGATCGTGTTGACCCTCCGCCGGGAAGGGTTGGCCGGTGCCACCGTTCTGCGCGGAATCGAAGGGTTCGGTAAGTCCAGCAGGCTCCACACCGCCCATGTCCTCCGCCTGTCCGAGGACCTGCCCATTGTTATCGAATGCGTAGACACCGCAGAGAAGATCGAAGGGATCCTCCCAAAGCTGGAGACCATGATCGGCGACGGCCTGGTGACCATGGAGCGCGTCGAGGTCCGCGTCTACCGCGCCGACGGGGAGTAGCCCGGATCTCGTTCCCTTTCGTTCCCAGATGTCGACGCGGACGTATGGCTCCAGGAATCCGTGCGGGTAGAGCGGGATGCCGGGAGGGCTCACCTCGGTGAGGAGCTGCGCCTCACCTTCGGCCAAGTTCCAGGAGAGAGGTCCAAGGTTTTCATCGAGCTGGGTCGCCGTTCGGCACGCTCCGAGTCCAGGAAGGAACGCCGCGGTCTCTCCCGGCACGACATCCGGGTCGCAGGCCGTCTCACCCGGCTGCGGGCTGTTCGTCGGCCGGCGTTGAAGGGGCCGAAGCCCTTAGCGGGTTCTCCCCCGTTCGGCAACGATGAGGATATCGGACGCAGATCGTGGAGGACGCCATGCCACTCGTACCAGATCTTGAGTTCGGGCTGTGGAACGCATGGATCATCGTGGTGATCTTCCTTGGCGCTTCGTTCCTTCCATTCTTCGCGGGAGGCAAGAAAGCGGACGCCAGGATGGAGGATGAACCCGGTTTCAAAGAGTTCAGCACCGGGACTCGCGTGGCCTTCATCGTCGACCACCTGGTGCTCATGCCGCTCACCCTGATCAACAGCTTCTTCGTTCCCCTCGAGCAGGGCAACTGGTGGCTCTACTCCGGCCTGATCGTAAGCGCCGTCGCCATCGTCATGGCGTTGGCCGCTTCGATTTCTTTCGCTACTGCCCCCCTCGACAGGCCGATGACCGACGGTGTCTACGCCATCTCGAGGCACCCCATGTACGTGGCCGGCATCCTCGTTTACGCAGGTGTCGGCCTGGCCGGCGCATCCTGGATCTTCCTCGCGTGCGCCGTCGTGGACTTCGTTGCCTGGCAGATCGCCGTACCCGAAGAAGAGCGGAACATGGTCGCCAAGTACGGGACCCCCTACGAGGACTACATGCGACGCACGCCGAGGTGGATCGGGCTACAGAAGGCGAAGCAAGCGGTGGGCGCCTCGTAGCTGCACTGGTCCTACCCCCGGAGACATGAAATCCACGAGGACCCGGACGAGATTTCTCGAATCGATCCTCGATCGACTGGCTCCACCATCTCCCCGAGCTCCTTCCCGCCGGCGGGAGGGCACACAACCGAACCCGCCATCCTCGTCTCTCCCGCTCGCGGGTGAGGCGCAGGCGAAGCGAGCGAATTCCCTACGTTCGTCCGGCGCCGACCGGCTCCCGGGCGCTGCTCACCGGCCGATCGCGCCGCAGCCACTTGACCAGCTGGAACGGCCGGGTCAGGTAGTGCAACGGGAACGTGATGATGTGCACCAGCCGTGAGAAGGGGAAGGCCACCAGGAACACGAAGAACAGGGACGCGTGGAATTGGAGGATGAAGGGCAGCGGGGCGATCAGCTCGGGGCGAGGGCGCAGGGTGATCAATGATTGCACGTATGGCACGAACACCCCCGTTCCCCAGTAGGACCCGAACCGATAGACCGTGGCGATCAGGATCCCGGTGATCACCTGAAGCAACAGCAGACCAAGAACAAGCAGATCCAAGCGCGTCGTTACGGCCCGTATCTTGCTGACGCTGACTCGCCGGTAGATGAGCATCCCCAAACCGAACAAGGCCCAGAGCGCTAAGGCCAGACCGGTGATTTCCAAAACGTACAGCCGGATTGGAACCCGGTTCCACACCTCAACTCCCGCCGGCAGGATGAGCGCCACGAGGTGGGCCGAGAGGATCAACACCACACCCCAGTGGAACGGCACCGACCCCCAGAAGAGCTTGCGACCTTCCAGAAGCTGAGACGAGAGAGACGACACGGTGAATGGACGGCGGATCACCCGGTAGACCGTCCCGACGATCGCCAGGGCGAGGGCGACGTAGGGGAACACCACGAATAGGAGCGTGTTCCAGTTCATGCTGTACCTCCTCCCACCGGAGCTTCCAGCCGTTCGGCAGCTTCCGCGGCTGCGGCCAGCACGTGGCGATAGGGGTTGTCCGCTTCGGCCTCCTTCAGCGTCTTTCTCATTTTGGACACAGCTCGCGGAAACACCTCAACGAGACCGGGATAACGTTCATCTGTTGCGCTTAGATAGCGCAGCACGGGTTCGAGATGATCCGGTAGCTCTCCATTGCGGTCGATCCCAACCTCATCCTGGGCGACCTTCACTCCGGCCATAAACTCGCCTCGCTGGTAGTTCTCACCCCAGATGACGAAGCCGATATAGGGAGCAAAGATCGGTGCCAGGTCGAGCGTCCTGGTATGTAACTCTTCCCAACCTGCCGTCGAGAGCTGCTCGATCTCCCCGAAGAACTTGAGCAGATGACGGCGCACAGGACCGCCCGGCAGCGCCTGCCACGCGGCCCGCAAACGATCAAGGCTTCCCGGGCCCGGATACTGCAGCGCCAGGGCAACGGCCTCGAACTCCGTCATCATGCTCCCCTTTCCGGCGGCATCACGTACCCGACACCGGTCTCGCCTTTGCGAGCCAACGGATCTCCGTAGATGGACTCAGCCGCCATCTCGCGGTGATAGGGAGGGAAAACGAACCGATCCGCGATGGTCGGCACCGTGGTCAGCTGGTAGATCTCTTCGATCTCCTCCGGGGTTGTCCCGGCCGACCACACCATGTTCATGGTGGCCTCGTCGATTTCCCCCTCCACGCTCTGACGACGTTTGTAGATCCTGACGGCCAGCATTTTGCGAAGAATGCCCCTGATCAGATCCTCGTTGCCGCCGGCAAACAGGTTGGCAAGGTACTTGATGGGCAACCGAGCCTTCTCCAGATTGTCGAACAACTCGAAATCGACCTGCTCGGGCGGCAGATCGAGCCGGATCAGTCCCTCTTCGATGGTCGATACGACCGGAGACAATGGCGGAACGTAGAACATCATCGCCATCGTCCGATACTCGGCATGAAGCGGCAGGGCCATCTTCCAGACCTTGACGAACTTGTAAGCCGGTGATTTCTGGGCGGCATCGATCCAACCGTCATCGAGCCCCGACTGTTTGGCCGCCTCGATCACGTCGGGATCAAAGGGGTCGAGAATCACCTCGAGCTGACGGTCGATGAGGTCCTCGTCATTCCCCTCGGCGCCCCACTGGATGGAGTCGGCGTCGTAGAGCAACACCCCCATGTAGCGGATCCGCCCAACACAGGAGTGAGCACAGGCTGGAGCTTGACCGGTCTCCATGCGGGGGAAACAGAGGATGCACTTCTCAGATTTGCCGGTCGACCAGTTGTAGTAGACCTTCTTGTAGGGGCAGGCGGATACGCACATGCGCCAGGCCCGGCATTTGTCCTCGTTGACCAACACCACGCCATCTTCGCCGCGTTTATAGATGGCACCGCTCGGGCAGGCCGCTACACACGCCGGATTGAGACAGTGGTTGCAGATGCGGGGCAGGTAATTGAAGACCACCCGCTCGATCTCCGCCATCTGAGCTTGAATCTCCGAGGGCACGTCCTTCCAGTTGGGGTCGTTGGCTGCATAGATGGCCGATCCGGACAGATCGTCGTCCCAGTTGGGGCCGGATTCGATGTTCATCGGTTCACCGGTAATCGCCGAGATCGGGATGGCCGTCGGTTGGTCATCCCCCTCCGGGGCGGTGAACAAGTCCTCGTAACGGAACGTGAACGGCTCGTAGTAATCCTGCAAATCCGGCAGGGCCGGGTTGTAGAACAGGTTGGCCAGCCCTTTGGGCCGGGAGTGCAGCTTCAGCTCGACCCCCACCCATCCCTTCTTCCAACCTCCCCGGTAGTGGTCCTGATCCTCCCAACCGGTCGGATACCCGGATCCGGGCCGGGTTTCGACGTTGTTCCACCACATGTACTCGGCGCCCTTGCGATCGGTCCACAGGTTCTTGCAGGCGACGCTGCAGGTGTGACAGCCGATGCACTTATCGAGGTGGAAGATCATGCTCATATGGGCTCTGACATCCATGCGATCCCCCTTTCAGTAGCTCGGCTGGTCGACCCGACGGACGTACACGAAGGTATCCCGGTTCACCCCGGTCGGCCCCCAGTAGTTGAAGGCATAGGTGAATTGGGCGTATCCCCCGCTCATCAAGACCGGCTTGAGCCGGGCCCGGGTGAGCGAGTTGTTCATCCCCGCTCTCCGCTTCCGCAGCGGGGAAATCGGGATCCCTACCGTCCGCTCGGTGGCGTGATACACAAACACCGTGCCCCGGGGGATCCTGGACGAGACCACGCACCGCTGGACGAACACCCCGTTGTCATTGAAGACCTCCGCCCAGTCGTTGTCGGCGATCCCCAACTCGGCCGCGTCCTTTTCGTTGAGCCACACCGGGTAGCCGCCCCGTGACAGCGTCTTCATCCGGATATTCTCCGAGTAGGTGGAGTGGATGCTCCACTTCCCGTGCGGCGTCAGGTAGTTGAGCAGCATCCCCTGCGCCTCCGCCTTGGACCGTTCCAGCTCCGACATCATGGTGTGGTCGGGACGCGGTTTGTACGTGGGCAGATGCTCGCCCCAGTCCAGGTAGTTCTCATGGTCAAGGTAGAAGTGCTGGCGGCCGGTCAGGGTGCGCCATGGAACCAACCGCTCCACACTCAAGGTAAACGGGCTGTAGGCCCGGCCGTGGTTGACAATTGCACTCCAGGTAGGAGTAGTGAGCACCCGGCGCGGCTGGGCGACGATATCGGAGAACTTGGTGCGGGTGGATCGGCTTCCCTCCGCAAGATCGGTCAACGACAACCCCGTCTTGGCTTCCTCGGCTTCGAACGCTCGGAAGGCGAGCTCGCCATTGGAGGCCGGATCGAGGGCCAGAATGGCCTCGCAGACCTCCCGGTCCCATTCCAGTGAGGGATAGGGCCGGCCGTTCAACCCGGCAACACCGATCTGCCGTGGTTGACGCGAGGCTAATTCGGCATAGGCGTCCCCCACCGGGATCTTGAGCCCGTGGGCGGCTACCCCATTCTTCTCGATTCCTCTTCCCAGAGAGACCATCCGCTCGTAGAGGCCGGGCAGGTCGCGCTCGATCACCTTGAAATGCGGCATGGTCTTGCCCGGGATGGCTTCCACTTCGCCTTTGAACCAGTCCCGCACTTCTGGTTGGGCCAGCTCGTCCGGGGTGTCGTGCTGGAGAGGCACCATCACCACATCCTTGATTGGCTCGGGGAAGTGGGGGGCCGCCAGCTCGGAGACTCGCTTGGCCACCGCCTTGAAGATCGCCCAGTCGGATTTCGACTCCCAAGCCGGAGGGACCGCCGCCTGCATCGGATTGATGTAGGAGTGCATGTCCGTGGTGTTGAGGTCGTCCTTCTCGTACCACGTGGCGGCCGGCAGGACAATGTCCGAGTAGAGCGCCGAGGTGTCCATCCGGAAGTTGAGATCGACGACCAAGTCCATCTTGCCGATCGGTGCGTCGGGCCGGAAGGTCACCTCCTTCACCGTTTCACCGGCTAATTCGTCGGCGATGGCGTTGGAGTGGGTGCCGAGGTAGTGACGGAGGAAGTACTCGTGACCCTTGGCGCTGGTCCCGATCGCGTTGCCCCGCCAGATGAACCAGGTGCGCGGCCAGTTCTCGGGCGCGTCCGGATCGTCGATGGCGAATTCGACCTGCCGACTCTTCAGCCCTTCGACTACATAGGTGACGATCTCCCCGTCGGTCGTCGCCCCACTTGCCTGGGCTTCCTTGACGAGGTCAAGCGAGTTCTGCTTGAACTGGGGGAAGAACGGCAGCCAGCCGCGATGCACTGCTCTGACGTTGTGATCGATCGTGTGGTCGTCGAGGGAGGCGTTTTCCGGCACAACGTCATAGTCGCTGTAGCCACGCTCGTACCGCCACTGGTTGGAGTGGACATAGTGGAAAGACGGGCTGTTCTGTTGGCGCGACGCCATCCCCCAATCGCCTGCGAAGGCGATCGATCCCCAGGACGCCTGGTTCACCACCTTCTCCTGACCGACGTAGTGGGCCAGACCGCCTCCGCTGACTCCGACCGACCCGGTCAGCATGAGCGCCACGATGCCGGCCCGGTACAACAGGTTGTTGTGGTACCAGTGGTTGGCGCCCGCCCCGATGATGATCATGTTCTTACCGCGGGTCTTGTCGGCGTTGGCGATCCACTCGCGAGCGAAACGAACCACCGTGTCGCGGTGGATACCCGTGTGACGCTCTTGCCAGGCGGGCGTGTACGGGGAGTCCTCATCGTCATAACTGGCAGCGACACTCCCGCCGAGGCCCTGATCGACGCCGAACTGGGCCATGGTCAGATCGAAGACCGTAGCGACCGTCACCCGTCCGCGCTCGGTCTCGACATACCGGACGGGGACCCGCCGGATGACGGTGCTACCCGCCGCGAAGTCATCGAACTCGACCTCGACCGTGTCTTCGTGTTCATGCGCGAAGGTGAGTTCGGGATCGAGGGCCTCACCGTTCTTTCCGTCGCGCAGTTCGAGGTTCCACTTGCCCTTGTCCTGCTCGGCCCACCGGTAGCCTATGGTCCCCTTCGGCATGCGGGGACGCCCAGAGCTGCGATCCCACCAGAGAAGCTTCCAGTCGCCGTGTTCCTCATCCGCATACTCGTCCACCCGGTTGGCCCGCAGCATCTTGCCGGGCCGGCCGCCGTCGACCTCAACCAGGAAGGGAAGGTCGGTGTACTGCCTGGTGTACTCCTGGAAGTACGGGACTTGCCGGTCGACATAGCTCTCTTTGAGGATCACATGATCGACCGCCATCCAGAAGGCCGTGTCCTGACCGGGATGGGCAGGGATCCACCAGTCTGCGTATTTGGCGACCTGGGAGAAGTCGGGGCTGAACACCGTCAGTTTGGCGCCGGCGTGACGGACCTCGCTGATGAAGTGACAGTCGGGGGTTCGGGTCATGTTGAGGTTGGCGCCCACTACTGCAACAAAACGCGAGTTGTACCAGTCGGCGGACTCGTGCACGTCGGTCTGCTCACCCCAGATCTCGGGCGAGGCGGGAGGCAAGTCGCAGTACCAGTCGTAGAAGCTCATCACCACGCCACCGAGCAAGGACAGGAAGCGACTGCCTGCCGCGTAAGAGATCTGCGACATGGCCGGGATCGGTGAGAACCCGATCACCCGGTCGGGACCATGCTGCTTGGTGGTGTGTACTACCGAAGCGGCAGCAATCTCGAGCGCTTCGTCCCAGCGGACACGCCGGAACCCGCCCTTGCCGCGGGCCTGCTGATAGCGGGCTCGTTTTTGAGCATCATCCTGAATCGATGCCCACGCCGCGACCGGATCGTCGAATGCGGCGCGGGCGTCACGCCACAGGTCGAGCAGGGCGCCGCGGACGTAGGGGTATTTGACCCGGATCGGACTGTAGAGATACCACGAGAAGCTGATGCCCCGCTGACAGCCGCGCGGTTCGTAGGGCGGCAACCCGTCCTCGAGTTGCGGATAGTCGGTAGCCTGGAGTTCCCAGGTGACGATCCCGTCCTTGACGAACACTTCCCACGAGCAGGAGCCCGTGCAGTTGACGCCGTGAGTGGTCCGGACTCTCTTGTCGTGCTGGAACCGGTTGCGGTAGAACTCCTCCCAGCGGCGCTCGGCCGGCGCCACGGTGTCCTTGATCCAGTCACTCATGATCTGCTCCTCAGCTGGCGGAGGTAATTGACCCGATTGCGTTTGGGGAAGACGTACATGAAGCCGAGCAAGACGGCCGCTCCGGCCAGGCCGATGATCCACAGCAGGTCGACCTGAACTACGGTTCGAGACCGGATTGAGCCGAAGTAGGCGGCCAGGTCGGCCCGCTCCTGATCGGTGAGGGCCTTGCCGTCGAATACGGGTTGCATCGTTGCCGAGGGCGGATTGGAAAGAGCGGCGGCCACGGCCTCGGCGCCGCCGTAGCGCTGGACGAGATCGGTCAGGTCGGGTCCCAGGGTCGGCCCGCCCAGGTTGGTGTGGGTTCCGGCGGAGTGGCAGGCATGACAGGCGGGTCCCCCGTTCTCCAGCCCCATCCGGCCGATGAAGAGCTTCTCGCCGATCACGGCTCCGCCCTCGCCGACCGGAGGAGTTTCGGCGGGAATGAAGACTCCCGCCTGGATGTAGGCGATCACCGCGTCGATCTCAGGGTCGGTGAGTTGCGTCTGGGCGGGCATCTCGCCGTCAAAGGTGGCTCCGTTGACGTCGATCGGACCGGTCTTCCCCTCCCGGATCACGGCACCGACGTAGGCAGCGTCCTGTACGTTCGGGTTGTTGACAAGAGGTGGGAACGATCCCGGTACACCTGTTCCCGTCCCCTGGTGACAGGCGGCACAGTTGGCCAGGTAGACCTCCCGGCCGTCGGGACCCTCCTGCGCCCCGAGAGTTGCCGGGAGCATCATGACGACGGCCACTGCTCCCACGATCAGCGCCCGGCGCATCGACCGTCTCATGTGGTTTCCCCTCACTCTCAGTTCGTTCGGAAGAGGTCCATCAGGCTGCTTCATCTCCGCCGCCGCGTCATTTCTTTCTCCCCTTTTCTCCCCGCGCAAGTCGAGGCGTCGCCACCCGATGGGCAGGAGCGTCGGCTGGGAGTACCTGAAGGCCCGCGTCGATTTCTGCTGCGCTGCTCGCCAGGTCGGCAAAAGAAGTAGCAGCCAGCTGTGCCGCCAGGGCGTTCTGGGCAAGAGCCCAGGGAATATGAACCGGGCAGGAGTCCTCCCACGAGCAGGGACCACCCCGCAGCACGCATTGCTCGAGCTCGATCGGTCCCTCAGCTGC
>JAHEDM010000271.1 GCA_024641205.1 Actinomycetes bacterium | reverse complement strand
GTCGCCGGGTCCAGATCCTGGCCCCACAACGGATACCCCATCTCCAGTCGGAGGGTGTCTCGAGATCCGAGACCGGCCGGAATAACACCTGCCGCCCGGAACGCCGCAAAGAGGCCTTGGGCTGCTTCGGAGGGTGCTGCAATTTCCCCGCCCAGCTCACCCGTGTAGCCGGTACCGGCTACCCACACCGGGTAACCGCCAAACTCGCTTTCAAAAAGACGAAACCGGCCGGGCCTTCTTCCGAGCACGGATTCGATCGCGGCCGGAGCTGCCGGGCCTTGCACCGCGATGAGAACGGTCGTTTCCCTCAGATTCCGGATGGTGATTCCTTCAGCGGCCTCCGCAACAAAGGCACCCCGGATTTTGTCATCGTTGGCTCCATTCGGAATCACCCAATAACGCTCGTCATCCCATCTCCACACGATGATGTCGTCCTCGACTCCGCCGGAATCATTGAGAGCCATCGTGTACTGCGCACGGCCCGCGGCAATGGTGCTCACGTCGTTGCACAGCAATCTGCGCAGCAGCTCTGTGCTCCCCGGGCCCTCCAATCGGAATCGGCCGAGGTGGGAGACGTCGAAAACCCCGGCACTCGTGCGCACCGCCTCGTGCTCGGCTAGGACGCTCGCGTACTGAACGGGCATTTCCCATCCGGCGAAGTCCACGAATCTGGCGTCGAGGCGTGCGTGCTCGTCATGGAGCGGGGATTGGGCCATCAGGGTCACTCCTCTCGGCAGGAGACTGATCTCTTGCGCAGACTAGACGCACCCGCGGTTGACTCTGGAGGAGACCGGCAGGTATTGAGCCTCCATGTGGCCCATTATCCGGCCGCTTGGCCACCCAACGGCTCGTCGGCGACCCGGGTCACTTGCGGTGGTCCGGGGATCCGAGTCGGGGGGGCAACTTCGTCCATGTGATCGGGCTCCTCGAGCCCATATTTGACCAGCAGGTGCAGATAGTCACGTTGATAGAAGACCTTGCACGCGACGTCCGGATAGAGCTCCTTCAACCGGCGCACTTTCCGGTTCTTCTTGGTGACCAGCTTCTGGTTCATGGTGGTTATCTCGATGAACAGATCGTCTTTGACCAGATAGAAGTCCGGGGTGAAGAACCGGGTGGGCTTGCCTTCATGGTCCCAGGCAATAGGGAAGCCGCGGGGTTCGTACTCCCATTCGATACCGTAGAAGTCAAGGAGCCGTGCGAACTGGCGTTCGCTGTTGTGGGCAAACTCGGTCGCGTCGGCCGGACCAGTTTCGAACATGTCGTGCGTGCTCAGTTCGCCCCAACCTCCCCGGCCGCGGCGATGGTCGCCGGTGTGCCGGTCTCTTCCAGTTCGGGGAACAACTGGTGGATTTGACCTTCGAGTTCCGCCTGCACGGGACCGACTGCAATCCCGAAAACACCCTGGCCGCGTCGGAAAACATCAACGACTTCGTCTGCGCTATGGGCTGCATAGATGGTCTGTCCGTCGGAAAGGAGAGTGACGTCGACCAAAGGTTGGTCGCTTTGCATTTGGCGAACCAGGATCTCAAGCGCCTGACGGATCTTCTTGAGGCTCATACCTGCATCGAGCAGTCTCTTGACGACCTTGAGTTGAACGACGTCGCTAAACGAATATCGGCGCTGCGAGCCGGAACCTTGTGCACTCTGAATGGACGGCCGCAACAGGCCCGTCCGTGCCCAGTAGTCAAGCTGACGATAGGTGATCCCAACCAGATTGCATACTTGCGGGGCTCGATAACCAGTATCCGTCACGCCACGCTCCTCTGTTAGCCGTTCTAGCTTACACGTTCGTAATTACGGAGCCACAACCTACCCAAAACGGCGCGGAGTTGTCAACAGTATCTGTGGATAAACCGCCACGAGGACTCACCTGTGGAAAAACCGCGATTAGCTCGGTCCGGTCATCAGGACGGTGAGCTTGTCGATCTGATCGTTGGTGCCGATGCCAACCATGACCTGCCCCGGGGTGATGACCAGGTCGGGATCGGGGTTCAGATAAAGACGGCGCGATTCGTCTTCCACCGCCAGGATCATGGCCCCCGACCGTTGCCGGATGGCGGCCTCCCGCAACGACAAACCCGCCAGGATGCAATCCTCGTGGATCTGCATCTGCTGCACGCGGAACTCGACGTGGTTGCCTTGCAGAACGAGATCGACGAAGTCGGCCAGCTCCGGCTGGAAGGCCATCGAGGCCAAGCGGTGAGCGCCGACTCGCTGAGGGGCAACCACCCGGTCGGCGCCTGCCAGATACAGCTTGCGCTCCGACTCGCTTTCGGCGGCCCGGGCGATCACGAGTAAGTCGGGACGCAAGGCCTTGGCCGACAGCACGATGACGAGGTTGTCAGAGTCGGCTGTTACGCAGGCGATGAGCGATCGAGCCCGGTCGATTCCGGCTTCCACCAACGTCTCGTTGTGGGTGGCGTCCTCCTCCAGGACGAGTGCCCCGGCATCTCTAGCCTCCTGGGCGGCCACCGGATCACCCTCGACGACCAGGACTTCCGCGCCCCGGCCAACCATCAATTCCCAGGTGGCGCTGCCTACCCGGCCGAATCCGCAGATGATGTAGTGATCGCTCAACTGTTCGATGGTCCGTGTCATCCTTGTCCATCCTCGGCGGCCACTCAGGTTCTCGAATGCAGTCTCGAGTGCCGTACCGGCAGTGTAGAAGAGCGTACCTACCCCCACCACGATCAGCACGACGGTGAAGAACTCTCCCGCCTGGGAAAGTGGGAACACCTCGTTGTAGCCGACCGTGGAGATCGTGATCATGGTCATAAAGAAGGCGTCCAGAAGATCCGCCTTCTCGATGATCATGAACCCCGCGGTTCCCGCCACGATGACGGTCCCCAGAAGGGCGGCCGCAACCCGTACCCTGGCGGGGCCCTTCATCAGCTCGGCGACTCGCCGACCTCGAAATCCTCGGGAGTGATGTCGTCGAGGAATTCCCGGAATTTCTCTATCTCAGCTTCCTCGTCATCGTCTCGTATCTCGATGCCGGCGTCGTCCAAGACCTGCGGCGTTGCGAACAGCGGCGCTCCCATGCGGGCGGCCAATGCGATCGCGTCTGATGGTCGGGAAGACACGGTCACCTCGTCCTCCCCTCTGGCCAACACCAGATCTGCGTAGTAGACGCTGTCACGCAGTTCAGTAACGACGACCCGGGCGACCCGCGCTCCAAGGGATTCGGAGACCGTCTTGAGAAGATCGTGGGTCAGGGGGCGTTGCGGCACAACCCCTTCGAGCGCATACGCGATCGCGGTGGCTTCAACAGCCCCGATCCAAATAGGAAGATAACGGGCGCCGTCCGTTTCGCGCAGAAGGACAATGGGCTGGTTGGTGGGCAGCTCGATCCGAACCCCGATCAGATCCATCGGGATCCCAACGCTCGCCGAGCCGTCTGGATCACTCATGCAGTCAGATTATCACCGTGGGCCGGGAACACCCTGTTGCCGAGCGATGCGGAATCGTTTTGCAGAGTAGCCAGGTCGAGGACCACCCAGATCGACCGCAGGTTGCGGTACTTGCCTTCCCAATCCAATCCGTA
>JAHEDM010000022.1 GCA_024641205.1 Actinomycetes bacterium | reverse complement strand
CCTGTTTTTGGCCGCGCGTCGTCTGCCATTGCTGGAAATATGCCGTTGCCAAGACGATGAGGACGGCCAGGAGGTAGGGGAGAGCGGCAACCAGGTCGAAACCTGTATCGGCGCCGACAATCTCACTCGGCGACTTGCTCAGATCCATGCCGAGGAATCTCTGGTGCGACGTACTCAAGGCCTGGTAAAGACTGGAATCCGCCGGAATGAAGGGGACCGTTTCCGCGCCGTCGGTAGATATATTGAGTGGATTCCTCAGTAGGCGAAAGAGGCCAAACCAGATCGGCATCTGGATCAGCATCGGGAACAGGCACCCGGCCGGATTGACGCCCTTTTCCTTGTAAAGCGCCATCATCTCTTTTTGGAGCGTTTCCTGATCGTCCTTGTAGGTCTTCTGAAGTTTCTTGACCTCTGGCTGGATCTCTGTCATCGCCCGGGTCGAGCGGGTTTGCTTGAGGGTCAGCGGGAACATCAAGACATTGACTACCAGGGTCAGGAAAATAATGGCAAGGCCGTAGTTGGGGATGAATTCGTAGAAGAACGTCATCGGAACAGCAATGATCCTGGCCAGCGTGTCGAGCATTAGCGGTCCTTCTGGGAGGTGATGGGGACTGGGTCGTATCCGCCCTCAGCGAGCGGATGGCACCGTGCGATTCGCTTCGCTCCCATCCATGATCCCCGCAAAAGGCCGAAACGGCCAATCGCCTCGTAGGCGTACTGGGAGCAGGTGGGCGAGTACCGGCAGTTCTTCCCCATAGAGGGAGAAAAGGCCTTTTGGTAGAGGCGGATGACGGCGCGCCCGAGACTGGCCGCCGGCCCGGTTCGTCTTGCTTCGTGATCATCCACCTGGTGTCTCCTCACCAACCGCCGTTCGCAACCATTGCACGACCTCACCGAACGATGCGGTCAGTACCGTCGAGGAGGCAATGACCACATAGTCGTGGCCGTCTCGCAGCGGTACGCCAACAAGCGCCTCGCGGAGGCGGCGCTTTGCGCGGTTGCGTTGCACGGCGCCACCTATCCTCTTCTTCCCGGCCACCACGCCGACGCGCGGGGGACCAGGATTGCCCGGTACCACGATAACGACCACCCCGCCGTTACGAAGGCGTCTTCCCGAGCGAAAGACCTGTTGGAAGGCCGATCGACCACGAAGAGAAGCGTACGGCCGGCCGCTAGGCGGAGATACGCTGCCGACCTTTGGCACGCCGACGCTTCAGAATCGCCCGTCCAGAACGAGTCCGCATCCGGGTGCGGAAGCCATGCTTCCTCTTGCGTCGCCGAACATTGGGCTGATAGGTACGTTTCATCGGGACCCCGGTTTCGAAAGATAGAGAAGAACGAAAAGGTTACTGCGGGGTTGGCGCTTGTCAAAGGCGATCCCCATCCATCAGCCTGTTTGAGTTCGTTCGGCGGATAGCCGCGCAGTCGAAGCTGGGTCATTCCGCGAAGACTTTTCCTAAAACGCGAAAAGCTCTTTTGGCCCAGTTTGGAAGCAGGCAGGCGTTCTCGACTGCATCTACGATCTGCGAAAACCCCGCCCAAGCTGGGCAAACCTTATCCGTCAGTATGTCGGAAAAGTATGAGAAGTATCGATTTCACGTTCTTGTGGCCGACTTGGTGAGGTCATATACTCGCTCACCGTTGGACCCCCTCGGAGTGGCTCCACTTCCCCCGGATCTAATCCATCCGGCTGTAGCTACTCCGACCCGGGGACGACGCATGGATCTGGTTCTCCACATATTGTGGACAGGTCTGTGGATAGAAATCTCAAGAGCAGACGTAGTGACTCGGGAGGGGACACGTGGCGGAACCTCAGTCGCTGACGGGGGAAGTTGACTTCTTCAGAAACGCGGTGCAATCCCGCGTCAGCCCCGTCAATTGGCAGACCTGGCTAGCTCCACTTGGAGTACGACCGGACGACGGTTCGATCAGCATTACCGCACCAAGTGAATTCCATTTGCGGTGGGTACGCGAAAAGCATCTGACCGTGCTCCAAGAGGCGGCCCAGGCGACTTTTGGACCCGGCCGCGAAATCGTCTTCGGCATCGACATCACCAATCATGCAGACGGTGATACCGATCTCGAAGACGAGGAGGAAGGGCCACCCGTCAGCCTCGTAAGCCTTACGCCCGAACTCCCCACCGCAGAGCGCCGACTCCAGGGCAAGTACACTTTCGAGAACTTCGTTGTCGGGCAATCAAACCGTTTTGCCCATGCAGCCGCCATGGCCGTGGCAGAACAGCCGGGTGGTCACTACAACCCCTTGTTTATCTATGGCGGGGCCGGGCTGGGGAAAACCCACCTGCTGCACGCGGTCGGCCACCACGCTCTCGAACTACGACCTGGCGCAGTCGTTCGCTATGTGTCTTCCGAGAACTTCTTCAACGAGTTCATCGACGGCATCCGCAAGAAGCGAATGGACGAGTTCAAAACCCGATATCGGACTACCGATGTCTTGTTGCTGGATGACGTGCAGTTCTTCGAGCGGAAAGAACAGATTCTCGAGGAGTTCTTTCACACCTTCAACGACCTCTATGAGGCCGGCAAACAGATGGTGATCAGCTCCGATCGCCATCCCAAGCACTTGGCCACTCTGGAGGATCGCCTCCGCAGTCGCTTCGAATGGGGTCTCCTCACCGATATCCAACCGCCCGACGTTGAGACGCGCATCGCCATTCTCCGCAAGAACGCTGAGTTCGCTCCCAAATTGGTCAGTGAGGATGTGCTCCATTTCATCGCCGAGAACGTCCAGGACAACATTCGCGAACTCGAAGGTGCTTTGACCAGGGTCACCGCCTACGCCGCTCTTACCAACCAGAGCATCACCCTCGACATGTCTAAGGACGTACTGCAGGATCTGATTCCGACCTCTTCACAACGCCCGGTCTCTGCAGAGGACATCATCAACGCGACCGCAGCAGCCTACGGTTTCTCCCCAGATGACCTCCGCAGCCCGAGCCGGCGCCAGCCCCTGGTCCTGTCTCGCCAGGTTGCGATGTATGTCTGCCGTGAGCAAACCGACCTGTCTTTGCCGAAGATAGGGGCCCTGTTTGGTGGACGCGACCACACCACCGTCATGCACGCCATCGAAAAGGTCAAGCGTCTGCTCCTCACCGATCATCAGGTCTTCGAAAGGGTCACAGCCCTGTCTCAACAGCTGAGGAGAACCTGAAGTTGTCAACGCAAGAGTGCCCCGCTTTGGAGGATGTGGTGGATAACAACCCCATCGTCCCCATGCCCTGTGGAGGACGGGTAGGCAACCTGACCAGCCTTTTTGGGCTTGTATCCCCAATCCACAGGGCCTACTACAGCTACTACCGTTTAGTAATAACTTCATAGGAACAGAAGGGTGGAACAACTTGCGGATTCGAGCTGAAAGAGATGAC
Organism: Actinomycetes bacterium; assembly: GCA_024641205.1. Lineage (GTDB taxonomy): Bacteria > Actinomycetota > Acidimicrobiia > Spongiisociales > UBA4744 > UBA4744. The sequence goes on along the minus strand of JAHEDM010000022.1, from coordinate 9,570 downwards.
CTGGCCGATGTGTTCTCCAGAGCAAATCGTGGAGTCGGGGTACGTCCTGCCCAGGCCATCCTGCAAGGCGTCCTGTGCGAAGTTCAGGGTAAGAACCTCAAGGTGACGGGAACCGACCTAGAGCTCACCGTGCGTACCACGACGGAAGTGGAGGTTCTGGAGGAAGGCTCGATTGTCATTCCAGCCCGGTTGGCCACTGAAGCAATCAAGAAGATGCCGGCCGGGGCAGTGACCCTTTCCTCAGGGGAGGGTGAAGTTGAGATCATGGGAGCCGGCCCCCGCTTCAGCCTTCGTGAGTTGCCGGTCGACGAGTTCCCTCATCTGGGGGACGTTGACTTTGCAGGGGCCGTCGACGTCGACGGCGATGAACTGGTGGCCGCCATTGCTCAGGCAACGGTTGGAGCCTCGATCGACTCCGCTCGACCCATCCTGACCGGAGTTCTCTTCGAGAAAGATGATGAGGGAGTGAGGTTGGTCGCAACCGACTCGTACCGGCTGGCGGTTCGGAAACTCCCCGGGGTGCCCCTCAAAGAATCAGGGCTGGTTCCGGCTCGAGGTCTCAGGGAGATGAGCCGGACGGTCGGCGCGGCAAAGATGCAATTCTCGATCCAGCAGCGGGAAGCCGTATTCGGTTCTGCGCGCGGATCACTGACCTTGCGTCTCATCGAGGGGACCTTCCCGAACTACAGACAGCTCCTGCCCGAGTCCTACCCGAATCGGGTGGTTGTGACCAAGGAAGGCCTGCTCGAGGCTCTCGGAAGGGCATCGCTCGTCGCTGAGGACCACATCCCCGTGCGGCTTCGGTTGATGGAGGGCGGTGTCGAGGTCACGGTTACTCGGCAGGACGTCGGGGGCGAAACGGAGCACATCCCGGGGGAGTATCGAGGCGAGGCAGAAGACGTGACCATCGCTTTCAACCCTCGGTACCTGACGGAGGGGGTGTCTGCCATTGATTCGGATGAAGTCCAGATCGAGGTCACGGACGGGCTCAAGCCGAGTGTCATCAGAGGTGTCGATGATGACCGGTTCACCTACCTCTTGATGCCCGTCCGCATCTGAATGGAGTTCTCTTGGCTCGAGCTCAGAGACTTCCGCTCGTACCCTGAACTCCGTATCGAACCGAATCCGGGTGTCAATGTGTTTGTCGGTGCGAATGGCGCGGGAAAGACAAACCTTCTCGAGGCAGCCGGATATCTCGCCTCGCTCCGCTCGTTTCGGGGAGCTCCGGACGAAGCACTGATCAACGACGTAGCCGGGGCGGCAGTCGTTCGGGGTGAGGTGCATCACCTGGAGAGCACCTCACTCATTGAACTGGAGCTTCCTCGGAGTGGGCGGCGCCGGGTCCGGGTGAATGGCCAGCGTCCTGCCCGCTCAACCGATCTTCTCGGTCATGTGCGAGCGGTCATGTTCCTTCCCGATGACCTCGACATCGTCAAACGCGGTCCTGCCCACCGCAGAGACTTCCTCGATGCAGTTGCCGTTCAACTCTGGCCGGGTGCGTACCTCGATCAGCAGGAATACGAGCGCGCGCTGCGACAGCGGAACACTTTGCTGCGGCAGTCGGGTTGGGATGTCGATCAACCAACACTGGCGGTGTGGGATCAACGCCTGTCACAGGCAGCGGGCAAACTGATGGTACGACGGGCAGGCGCAGCAGGCGTCCTGAGGGAAAGCATTGCCGAGACCTACGCCAGTCTCTCCGGGGGTGGGACACGGGTGGAACTGCACTATGAGTCGAAATGGGGAGGTTCGCTGCAGGGAGTAGCGGCGGACACGGTCGCGACCGTTCTGGCCCAAGCTCTCGAAGCCAACCGGCGGGCGGATACCGAACGACGGGTAACGACGATGGGACCACATCGGGACGAACCCTGGTTCACGGTTGATGATCGAGATGCCCGGACGAGAGCCAGCCAGGGGGAGCAGCGAACGCTGGCCCTGAGCCTTCGCTTGGCTTCACATCGCGCCATCAGTGAGGCGACTGGAGAGAAGGCCTTGTTGCTCCTCGATGACGTGTTCTCAGAGTTGGACATGGAGCGGGCCAATGCCCTGGCTCACATGTTGCCTGCGGCACAAACGTTCATAACGACCGCCCGGCAAGAAGAGGTGCCGGTGCACGGCCGCACCTTCTTTGTCGAGCCGGGGCGGATCAGATGAGCCGCCTCGAATCGATGGGAGGGCTTGTCGCCCAGGCATTGAAGAACCTGGGAATAGAGCGACTCGATGTGATGCTCAGCCTGGTGAGCGATTGGGAGAACATCACTCCGGAACCCTGGTGCTCGCAGGCATCCCCCCTGTTGCTCAAAGGTGGAGAACTCTTGGTTGAAGCGACTTCGCCGCAGACGGTGAGCCTCCTTCGGTACGCGGTCGGTGACCTCCTTCGAAGCTTGGATGAGCGTTTTGGAGTGGGTGTGGTTGGAACGATTCGGGTGCAGTCTCCGCCACCGCCCGGACGTCGCGCCTAGACACCGTCAAAGCATTTGGAACGCCCGTATATGTTGACGTTTCTGCACTTCGATAGCTTGGGGTACGCGCCCCAAACAGGTATACTTACATTCGTGTAAACAAAGGCTCTGGCGGGACTCGTCGAGTGGTTTCGCTATCGGGCCGTTTTCTTTTTGAAGGAGCTTTGTGAGTACTGCGAATCGCGCCTCTAACAGCTATGGGGCCGCCGATATCACCGTCCTCGAAGGCCTCGAGGCAGTACGTCGACGCCCGGGTATGTACATTGGATCGACCGGACCTCGAGGGTTGCATCATCTGCTCTGGGAAGTTGTCGACAATGCGGTCGACGAGGCCATGGCGGGTTTCTGCACACGGATCGATGTGACCATTCGCCAGGACGAAAGCGTGCAGGTACGGGACAACGGCCGGGGGATCCCGGTTGACAGGCACAAGAAGACCAAAGAGTCGGCCTTGACGACGGTTCTCACGACCTTGCACGCAGGGGGCAAGTTCGAGGCCGGGGCCTATCAGGTTTCCGGCGGCTTGCATGGGGTTGGGGTCTCGGTTGTCAATGCTCTCTCGGCCCGACTCGAAGCGGAGATCGTACGGGAAGGGTTCCACTGGACGCAGGCGTTCGAAGACGGCCATCCGACCGGTCCCGTCAAAAAAGGGAAGCCCGGGAAGCGCACGGGCACGACGATTACGTATTGGCCGTCTCCGAAGACGTTTGTTGAGACGCTATCTCTCGACCTCAGCACAGTTATCTCCCGGCTCCGCGAGATGGCGTTTCTCAATCGCGGGTTGGAAATCCGACTCACCGACGAACGCGAAGAGGAACCGGTTGAAGAGGTCTTCCATTACAAGGGTGGCTTGATCGACTACATCAAGCACCTCAATGCCACGAAAGAGCCACTCCATCCCCACATCATCTACTTCGACGATCAGAGCGAAGACGCCGAAGTAGAAGTCGCCTTGCAGTGGACGTCTTCGTACACGGAGACGGTGTTGAGCTTTGCTAACAACATCAACACTCACGAAGGCGGCACCCACGAGGAAGGGTTCCGAAAGTCGCTCACAAGGGCCATCAACGACTTCGCCCGGTCGAAGGGACTCCTCAAGGAGAAGGACGAGAACCTCACCGGAGAGGACGCCCGGGAGGGCTTGACGGCAGTGGTTTCGGTCAAAGTGCGATCCCCTCAATTCGAAGGACAGACCAAAACCAAGCTCGGCAATACGGAGATTCGTGGCTACGTGGAAAAGACACTCAATCGTCTTCTCCCGGAATGGCTAGAGCGCTACGGGGGCGAGGGGCGCGCCATTGCCGACAAGAGCCTCATGGCCTCTCGGGCCAGATTGGCCGCCCGAAAGGCCAGGGAATTGACCCGTCGTAAGAGCATGCTCGAGTCTGCCAGCTTGCCGGGCAAGCTTGCCGATTGTTCGTCTCGGGATGCGTCGGTGAGCGAGTTGTTCATCGTTGAGGGGGACAGCGCCGCCGGTCCTGCCAAGCAGGGCCGCAATAGCGAGACGCAAGCGATCCTGCCCATCCGCGGCAAAATCATCAACGTCGAGAAGGCCCGGCTGGCCAAGGCGCTGCAGAATACGGAAATCCAGTCGCTGATCACCGCCATCGGCACCAGTATCGGCGAAGAGTTCGACCTCGCCAAAGCCCGCTACCACAAGGTGGTTCTCCTCACCGACGCCGACGTCGATGGGGCTCATATCCGCACCCTGCTACTCACCTTCTTCTTCAGGCATATGCGACCGCTCATTGAGGCCGGGTACGTGTACTTCGCCCAGCCACCTCTCTATCGAGTGAAGACCGGCAAGGAAATCCACTATCTGTCATCTGACACCGAACTGGACCAACTCAGAGAAGAGCTAAACGGCAGGAAGCTCGACGTCAGCCGGTTCAAAGGGCTGGGCGAGATGAACGCTTCCGAGCTTCGGGACACCTCCATGGATCCTGCGCTACGGCATCTGGTCCAGGTCGATTTGGAGGACGCGGCCCTATCAGAGGAGATCTTCTCCACCTTGATGGGGGATGACGTGGCTTCCCGTAAGCGGTTCATCCAACGCAATGCCAAGGACGTCCGGTTCCTCGACGTCTGACAGGGAGAGACGACATGGTCGACGAACGCACATACGAAGAAAACAACCTCGTGATCGATATCAACGACGAGGTCAAGAAGTCTTTCCTCGATTATGCGATGTCGGTCATCGTGTCGCGGGCGCTCCCCGACGTCCGGGACGGGTTGAAGCCGGTGCAGCGCCGGATCGTCTACGCGATGTTCGAGGCGGGGATGCGCCCAGGCACCAGTTTTCGAAAGTGCGCGACCGTGGTCGGCAACGTCATGGGTAGCTACCACCCCCACGGCAATGATGCCATTTACGACGCCTTGGTTCGCCTGGGCCAGGATTTCAGCTCGCGATATCCCCTGATCTCACCCCAGGGGAACTTCGGAACCATCGACGATCCACCTGCGGCAATGCGGTACACCGAGAGCCGACTTTCACCTATAGCTATGCACCTCCTGGAAGGCATTCGCGAAGATACCGTCGATTTTCAGGACAATTACAGCGGCGAGTCTTCCGAGCCGATAGTGCTGCCGTCCCGCTACCCGAATCTGCTGGCCAACGGTGCCACAGGGATCGCGGTCGGAATGGCGACCAACATCCCTCCGCACAACCTGGGCGAGGTGATCGACGCCGTTATTTTTGCGATCGGGAACCCCGACGCTCCGATCGATGATTATCTCCGTATCGTCAAAGGGCCCGACTTCCCAACCGGCGCCTACTTGGTGGGAACCACCGGGATTCGCGAGGCCCTCACCACCGGAAGAGGCTCGGTGAAGATGCGGGCTGTTACCGATGTCCAAGAAATCCGGAAAGGACGCACCGCCATCGTCGTGACCGAGCTTCCGTATCAGGTTTCTCAGGACCGCGTGCTCGCCAAGATCGCCGATCTGGTCCACGAGAAGAGGATTGCCGGGATTGCCGACCTACGAAACGAGAGCTCCGCCAGGCTCGGGACCCGGCTCGTTATCGAGCTCAAGAGGGATGCCGTTCCCCAAGTGGTGCTCAATCAGCTCTACAAGATGACGCAACTCCAGGAGACGTTCGGAGTGAACACCGTTGCGCTGGTCGACGGCGTGCCTCGAACACTCAACATTGCCGAGCTGATCGGGTACTACATCGACCACCAGATGGAAGTCGTCGAGCGACGCACCGCCCATCGGCTCGCGGACGCCAAAGCGAAGGCCCACATCCTCGAAGGTCTGATCATCGCGGTCGACAACATCGACGAAGTCGTGCAGATCATCCGTTCATCCGAGGACACCCCTACCGCCAAAGATCGTTTGATCGATCGGTTTGGCCTCTCGGAGATCCAGGCGAACGCCATCTTGGAGATGCCCCTCCGCCGTCTGACTGCTCTAGAGACCGGGAAACTTCGTGCCGACCTCCAGCAATTGAAGGACCTCGTTGCCGAACTCGAGGCCGTCCTGGCCGATCCTTCGCGCCGACGGGCCATCATCGTTGACGAGTTGACCGAAATCCGCGGTAAATTCGCCGACGAGCGACGCAGCCGAATCATTCCCGACGAGGGAGACCTCTCCCTCGAAGACTTGATTGCAGACGACGAAGTGGTCGTTACGGTGTCCGCCAACGGATATCTGAAGTCGGTTGAAGCCAGTATCTACCGGACCCAGGGCCGGGGGGGTCGGGGAGTCAAGGCTGCTTCGCTGCAAGAGGATGACGTCGTCAACAAGCTCGTGCACACGACGGCCCACGCCTACTTGTTGTTCTTCACCAATCAAGGCAAGGTCCACCGGATTAGAGCCCATGAGATCCCCCGCAAAGACCGAACCGCAAAAGGAGTGGTTGCCCAATCGGTGCTTCCGCTCGGTCCAGAGGAACGGATCGAGGCCGTTATCGACACGCGCAACTATGAGACGGCGCGCTACCTGGTGATGGTCACCAAGCAAGGCCTGGTCAAGAAGACGCCTTTCAGCGATTACGACTCGCGTAATGCGACCTTGGTCGCCATAAATCTGGTTGAAGGCGATGAGCTGGTGGCGGTCCGAACCACCAACGGCGAGAATGACATGCTGCTGTTCACACAGATGGGCCAGGGGATTCGTTTCTCCGAGAAGGATCTTCGGCCCATGGGCCGCGCCACGCGCGGGGTGCGCGGCGTCAAGCTCCGGGAGGGCGATCGGGTGATCGGAGCCGCTTCGAGCTCAGATGGCGAGCAGGTTCTTCTCATTACCTCGGGTGGCTACGGAAAACGTGTTGCCATGAGCGGATTCCCCAATCAACGGCGTGGCGGTCTGGGCGTCAAGGCCATCAAGCTGACCAAGGTACGGGGAACCCTTGTTGGCGCCAGGGCCATACTGGACGGCACGGAGATTTTTGTGATTTCATCGGGTGGGGTGGTGATACGCCTCGCCGTGAATCAGATCAGTCGACAGAAGCGGGAAGCCAGTGGTGTCAAGGTGATGAATCTGCCTCCCAACACGACAATTTCGGCATTTGCCCCCATACCGATCGAGGAATACGAGGAGGCTCCCGGGAACTAGCCGGCCGGCGGGATCGTTCGGGTTAAGGACTGATCACCTGGGTTACCAGGGTTGGGCGTTACACTCGCCCCACGAGGAGTTGATGGTTATGGCATCCGTGCGGCGAGTACGCAGGGTCATACGAAAATTCGATCCGTGGACCGTACTCAAGGTCTCGATCGTTTTCTACGCCGTGATGGCCGTGGCCATCGTGCTCGGCCTGGTGATCCTCTGGGCGGTAGTCAATAACGCCGGCATACCGAATGCCATCGAAGACTTCGGCAAGAAGATCACCCTGCTGGAAGCGGACGCCGAGTTGTTCGCCGATGGCGAGCGCTACCTGCGAGTGGCCGTCTTCCTGGGCGTCGTGTGGACGGTGCTGTTGACCGGATTCACGACCCTGGCCGCTCTGATGTACAACTTGATCTCAGACATCGTTGGAGGGATCGAGATTGTCGTCCTGGAGGAGACCCTCAACGGTCCTCAGGGCACCCAGGCCGGTGTTCGGATTCCCCGCAGTTGGCAGACCACGACGCCTCCACCCACCTCGTCCCTAACACCGGATCAGATGGATCTTCCCACCGAAGAAGTAGATCTCTCCGAGCAACCGGTGGGATCTACATTTGAGGTCCGCAGCTCGTAGCGTTTAGAGGTCTGCGGTCTGGTGTGCTCGACTGGCTTCGAAATAGTGCCCCCGCGGCGATCTCCAAGGTTCTTGTGCGACGGTTTGAGACGACAGCCCTCGCCGAAGGTGGGGGAGTAGGCAGAGGCAGGGCCAGAAGATCGTTCTCGGCGGGCTGTCTGCCCCCCTCCGTCCTCGCTTCGCTCAGACAGTTCCCCCGTCTGCGCCGGGGGACGACCTACCTTCGCTCTACGAAGGTAGCGACGTCTAGTCCGGCTCTGAGCGCCCCTTCGAGATATTCCCGAAACGCCGCAGTTGGGTAGTTGATACCAATGGGGTAGGCGCCCGTGCCGGCTGCCAATACCGCCGCAGCAAGGGCAATTCCCTCCAGAAAGGCGCCGTCGTCCGCCACACCCAGCGTGCGTACTTCCACTCCCTCCGGGGTTGCTGCGGTCACCCGGACGGTCAAACCGGCCCAGGTCCCTTCGACCGGTGCAGCCAGAAACTGTACGGCATGAGGTGCTTGCGGCCAGACGTTGGCGCCGGCGTGAGCCCAGAGACTTCCGATTGGTTGGGGAAAGGCCAGGGGATGGCCGCGCCGTAGGCGACGACCAGGTTCCGTCCATCCGATCAAAGCTTCCAGGGGCGTGTCGTTGTGGCTGCATTCGTTGGCCGCCACACTGGCCGCAAGGCCGAAACTCGGGTTGGCGCCGACGACGAATGGTATGTCCGGGTGCGGCACAACCGCCTCGCCGCTTGGCACAACGAAGGGTATGCCGTGGTCCGACGCTTGTCGATAACGCCGTTCAATGTGTTCGGGGTCGTCGCTGACGACGACATCCCAACCTGCCAGGTTTGTGATCGTGCTGACCCGGGGGTCGCCGGAGGTCGAACGCCGCCCGATCAGACCGATGGCTTCGACGGATCGCTCGGCTAGGAGCACCCGGGCCGCGCGCGACCCGATCTTCGTGGTGGCTTCGAGGGCGATCTTCATGGGTGGTTTATCACTACTTGAGTTCGGCGGGTTCCCAGGCACCAGCTCGTTGCGGAGGCTTGACCGGCCGCTTTCTAAATGCCAGCCCGACTGCGATCAACGCGGCCAACACCAGGATGGGTCTGCGGATCATGAGGCCAGTGTAGGGAGATTCCGCGGCCGATTGACAGGCGGCTAGTCTGGCGATGTCCGGGCCAGCCGGACACCGTGAAGGTCCCATCAGTGGCTAAGAGCGAAGTCCGGTGCAAATCCGGCGCTGTCCCGCAACTGTGATGCCCTCTGTCGAGGGATGAGCCAGGTCGCCTGCCGTCACGGTCACGAAAGTGCTCTCGTAGGAAGGGCGCACGTGCGACCACGTCGGACGCAGCGCCCTCCGAAGGGTTGGAGGACTGGTGAGACGTCTGACGGGTTATCTCCTGGCTATGGGTTTGCTGATTGGTGCGTGCGCGTCACCCATCACTATTGATGGCGACGCGGGTCAACTGGCGCTCGACCATCACCCCGGACGGATTGTGTCCCTCTCGGCAACCCATACCGAGATCCTGTACGCAATCGACGCAGGCGAGTTCGTGGTTGCGACCGACCTCACCTCTGATTACCCCCCCGCAGCCCAGGAGACTACGAAGGTAGACGCCTTCAACTTCAATATTGAAGAGATCGCAGCAACCGAACCCGACCTCGTCATCACCGGGTTCAACTTCCAAGGGGAAGTGGATGCGCTCCAGGCAGTCGGGATCCCGGTGCTTCTCTTGGCTCCTGCCGCCAACCTGGATGACGCATACGGGCAAATCGAGATTCTGGGCAACGTGACCGGGCGAGAGAAAGAGGCCGCCGGCCTGATCTCCTCGATGCGGACCAGGATCGAAGCGTTGATGAGTTCGACCTCTGGTGCGCCGCTCTCCGTGTTCCACGAGGTCGACAACACCTTGTTCTCCCCCAATTCGTCCACGTTCCTT
>JAHEDM010000270.1 GCA_024641205.1 Actinomycetes bacterium | reverse complement strand
ACAAATCATCATCCCCAACACAAGAAACCAACCATGAACCGTCGCCCCTATCGCGCAAGCCGACACCCTCTGGGGGGAAAATACCGCAGCGGCAAAGCCGCTGGGGTAGGGGGCAAGGAAGCGGGAGGGCGGAGTTGGTGAGGCTCTAACCTTTGCGTCATGACTTCCATGACCCGGCGCACTCGAGAGGTTCGCGAGCAAGAAGAGCGTGATCTGCTTTCTTCGGCCGCCTCGCTTTCCAGCGAGACCCGGGGGCGCGAGCACGACGAAGACCCCGATCCGTATCGCACCGCTTTTGAGCGGGACCGGGATCGAATCTTGCATTCGAAGGCGTTCCGGCGGCTCAAGCATAAGACGCAAGTCTTCATCAATCCGGACGGCGATCACTTCGTCACCCGCCTCACCCACACGCTGCAGGTGACCCAGATCGGCCGGGCGATGGCCGCCTCCCTGGGGCTGAACGAGGCGCTGACCGAAGCGATCTGCCTGGGTCACGACGTGGGCCATTCCCCCTTCGGACACACCGGAGAGGAGGCCCTCACCCCCTACATGGACGATGGTGAATGGCTCCACTCGGCCCAGAGCGTGCGGGTGTTCCGGATCCTCGAGCCGCTCAACCTGACCGGGGAGGTCCTCGACGGAATCCGCGCCCACTCCTGGAAAGTCGACCCACCGCCCAGCACTCCGGAAGGCTTCCTGTGCCGCTATGCCGATCGCATCGGCTACCTCACGCATGACGTCGAAGATGCGCTGCGAGCCGGAGTCCTCTCGCATGGCGACATTCCCCGAGCTGCGCTGGCAACGTTTGGTGAGCCGGGCAGCGAATGGATCTCGACCATGATCGATGCCGTGATCGATGAGTCTTTGGAACAGAACCGGGTAGTAATGCGACCCGAAGTGCAGGAAGAGATGAACGAGTTCCGGTCCTTCATGTTCGAACGGGTTTACCTCCGCGCCGAAGCCCAGCCGCAGCAACATCGGGCCGTCGCCGTGATCCGGGATCTGGTGGACTACTTCATCCAGAATCCGGACGAGATCCGCGAAACCTACCGGCAAAGGGATGCCACTCCGGTTGAACAAGCGATCGACTACGTATCCGGCATGACAGACCGCTACGCCCTCCGGGTACACGATCGCTTGTTTCGACCCGAAGGGATCATTTGAGCCATCAACGGCAACTCAAACAAGTGGGAGCTCGGCAGATTGAGGTCGGCATCGTAGTTTGCCGGCTGCCGGCAGCGAGCCGCAACGAATCTGCTCAACCGTCCCCAACCACGAACTCGGCGGCCGGGTAGACCATCGGTGCGTCTTCGAAAGCGGTTACGCACAACACCCAGTAAGTTCCCTCCAGCACGGTGTCGTAGGTCGACCATGTCTGCCCCGGAGTCAGGACGAACAGTGCCTGGTTTTCGGGGTCCGCTTCTTCCGGAATACCGGTGGCCGGCAGTGGCGTCGGATCAAAAGGTATTTGCTCGAGCATCCGAAACACCGCAACCAGAGTCGGTGCCTCATGATGGTTGGCCAATTCAAGCCCCAAGATATCGTTGGCGAAGAGGGGTTCGGGCTCCTCGAAGCGGCAGCCTTCGGGTCCGAACACCACCGACCCGACCTTGTCGGCGTCGGCGATGTCGAACAGCGGGATCACAGTGCTTTCGCCGGAGGGCATTGTCGGCACGTCGATGGCGCCGCTGATGATGGCCCTTCGTGCTTCCTCCAATCGGGGAATGTGTTCATTCAGATATCCACCGCTCTGGGAGTAGCCGACTCCTCCGTCTTTGAGCGCCAGGACCGTTCTTCCGGCGGCGAGTGTTCCCTCGAGGAACCCGGAAATCGTACGAAACACCGCCTCGTCGGTGCGCTTCATCATCGAGGTGAGCACATGGGGACGTGACTCGGCCGAGCCTGCCCAGTATTCGTCCTCGTCGGATCCGATCATCCACAGGTGGTTCCCCGTCTCCTCGCTCATTTCCACCGCGGCACGATGCACTCCATCTCCCGACAGTCCGGCTGCGTGGTACACGACATCGGCGCCTTGCTCATACAGACGGCGAGCGGCCGCTTCGCCGCCGTTGGAGTCACCAAACCCTTCGCCCCATCGATCGGTGATCCAGGTGGAGAGAATCTCGATGTCGGGGTCGACCGACTTGACCCCTGCCTCGTAGCCGGCCTGGAACTCCCAAAGGATCGGCGACGGGTCTCCTCCCACATACCCGACGACCCCCGACGTGGAGGTCAGGGCGGCGGCAACGCCCACCAGATACGACCCCTCGGCCTCAGCAAATTGCAGATCCACGATGTTGGGCTGATCGAGAAGGTCCGGTTCGGCCCAATCACTGCCGTCCACGGCCGCAAACCAAACATCGGGATGCTCAGGAGCCAGCTCCAAAGCCTCAATGAATTCGCCGCCGCCCAGGATCAGCAGGTCGTAGCCTGCCTCGGCGAGCGACCGCGCCTCCTCGACTGGATCGACCAATGGGGATAACTCGACTGCTTCAATATCGAACTCGCGGGAGGCCCTATCAAGTCCGGCTGCCTCAAGATCCGCCCAACCCCGATCGCCCCGGCCCTCGAGCACCAGGCCAACCTTCGGTGTTGGGTCGCCCAGCAGCAGGACGGTCGCCAGGGCCGATGCAGCCACGATCGTCACAAACAGCGTTACCAGGGCAATAAGCCGCGTCCGGGCCCGTCGCTGCAGCCTTCGCTCTGCGTCCCGTCGGGCCTCCTCAGTCGCCCGCTCCTCGTCCCGTCGGGCCATACTCTCGTTCAGGAACTCACGCTCAACGTTGGTCAAGCGCATCGAACTGCTCTGCTCCCATTGCTCGTACTGTTCGAGCCGGCTCCCCGACAACAAGTAGTCGACACCACGTTCTGCCGATTCCCACTCGTCGACGGCGGCGGCAAAGGCTGCATGACGTCGCAGGTCGTCCCGGCCGGAATCGATCCACTCTCGCAGTCTGTCCCACTCTCGCAGCAAGGCTTCGTGGGCGACCTCCAGGGTGGGAACGCCCGAGACCCGGTCGCGGTCGAAGATGATGAGCCTGTGGACAGCGAAGAGATCAATCGCCGCTTCTAAGGCCGCCCCGTCGACCTCGACCGACTTCACTTCGCCTGCCGGAACCCGGCGCCGGGTCTCTTCCATCGATTCGGTGATTGTCACCAGGCGAAGAAAGACCTGACGGGCCGCCTCCTGCTCCTCCGGATCGAGCCGTCCATACAAATCTTCGGATCGGCGGGTGAGGGCACCCCGCAAGCCGCCGATCTGACGGTAGGCGTCGAGCGTGAGCGTGCCGCCCTCCCGTCGTTCGAACAGCTCAGTGAGTGCGTATTGGAAGAGAGGCAACCCGCCCGGCTGATGAGCAACGTCGGCGACCATCTGGGCAAGCAGCGCGGGCTCAAACGACACAGCGACTCTCGCCGCAGGACGAACCGCTGCCCGCTCCAACTCCTCCGCAGTCAGCGGCATCACATTGACGACGGTCTGGGTAAAGAGACTCCCAAACTCGGGGTAGAGGAGGGGTCGGTCGTAGAAATCGGCTCGCAGGGTGAGCACCACCCGCAATCGGGAATGGGGATCCGTCAGGGCGGTGACCAGATGGT
>JAHEDM010000021.1 GCA_024641205.1 Actinomycetes bacterium | reverse complement strand
GGACGGATGAACTCGGCAGCCCGGCACTTCATAGGCCTTCACGATTTCGCGTCATTCTGTCGCAAAGCAGACGGGCGCTCGACGGAGCGAAACGTGATGCGTCTGGCTTGGGAACGGGACCTTTCTGATGGCCAACTGGTATTCGAGATCATCGCGTCTTCGTTCTGCCGGCACATGGTTCGTTCTCTGGTAGCCGTGTGCGTGGACGCCGGGCGTGGCAAGCTCGAACCCGACGCGGTTCCCGACATGATTGCCGTCCAGGACCGCAACGCGTCGTGTGGTGCTGCTCCACCGCAAGGCTTGACCTTGTGGGATGTGGCGTATGGATAGCTTCAGGTGCGAGCCGGCCAAGTCCAGGCCTGATCTGGTTCTGTTTGATGCCGGTGGAACCCTTGTGCTCATCGATCCGGACCGGTTCAACTCCTTCATCGCTGGATGGGATCTGCCGGCGGTAGCCGCCGACCTTCTGTCCGAAGCCCACTTCCGGGCAATGTCGGACTACGCCTATCGGTTGGCGAAGGGTGAACGTCTGGAGTTTCGCTGGTGGGTTGAGAGGTTCTTTGGACTGGCCGGCCTGCCTCTCCCGGCCGGCGTGGTGGAAGCATTTCGGGGCGGCCAAGGCATGTGGACTCACCCCATTCAAGGGGCACGCCGGGCGGTCCTCGACCTCCTGGCGAGGGGCTACCGGGTGGGGGTCGTTTCCAACTCGGACGGGACGGTGGCCGAGGCGCTCGAATTGGCCGGTTTCGGCGGTCTGTTCGAACTGATCATCGACTCGACCAGCGTTGGTGTATCCAAACCAGATCCGGCCATCTTCCGAATCGCGCTCGAGGAGCTGGGGGTCGCGTCCGGTGATACCTGGTACGTGGGCGACTCTCACTACCACGATGCGGGTGGAGCTCGCGCTGCCGGACTGGCGGCGGCGGTGTTGATTGATCCGTTGGCTTTGGGGCCTCCGGGCCAACAGTCCGTGAGTTCGATCACCGAGCTGCCGGATTTGCTCGCCTAGAGATCCGGGCAAGAGGGTTTCGAGCTCGTCCTTTGCGATTTCTGATGTAGCGAGCGAAGACAAGGTTGCGGGTTTAGCCATCGTCACGCTCGCATACGAATTCGAGATCCAGGCCGAGCGGCAGGTGGCATGGCCCGGATGGCATGATGGTATGGAAGCGCTAACGTTTCCATACCATCGGTCTGGAAACGTCATGGGTCGGAGTCTGGCAACCATCTTTGTCGCTGCCCTGGTAGCGGGCGCCTGTGCCCCTGTGATGGGACAGAGCATGCCGGAGGTCGTCGCTTCATCTCCCTCCGCGACGACCACCTCCACCGCCGCCGCTGCTGCTGTCACTACTTCGACCACAACCACGACTAGGGCGCCCACCACCACCACCACCGTGCCGCCGAAAGGACGCCTGGTTGTCTCCGGGGCAGGCGACACCAACCTCGATCCGGACTACATCGTCGCCTTCCGAAGCGACGGGTATGAGACCGCCTTCACCGGTCTGCAAGACGTCTTCTTGACCGACGACCTCAGCATCGTCAACCTCGAATGCGCGGCAGCATCCAGCGGCCGGCCGGTCAAGACTGTCTTCAATTTCAACTGCGACGTTGCAGCGCTCCCATCCCTTCGAGAGGCCGGGGTCGAGGTTGCCAATCTGGCCAACAACCACAGCGGCGACTTCGGTGTGGAAGCGCTCTTGGAAACCAGAGCAAACGTCGAAGCGGCCGGCCTGGCGCCGGTCGGAGTCGGTGCTGATCGGACTCAGGCACACCTACCGGCCCTTTTCGACATCAACGGATGGCGTATCGCGGTGCTGGGTTTTGGTGGAGTTATCCCCTGGGACTCCTGGATCGCCACCGAGGACCATCCGGGTATGGCCAGCGGTGACGACACCGATGCGATGGTGGCGGCGGTCCGGGCCGCAGACGAGATCGCCGATCTGGTGTTCGTTTCCATCCACTGGGGTGTGGAACTGGACACCACCCCCCGCCAAGATGACGTCGAACGGGCCAAGGCGATGATCGACGCCGGCGCCGACGGTATCTTCGGGCACCACCCCCACCGGCTCCAAGCGCTCGAGTTCTACGCCGGGAAACCCATCGCCTGGAGCCTCGGAAACTTCGTGTGGCCACGACTCTCTGATGCCGGGGCCACCACCGCCGTTGCTCAGTTCATCGTCGAACCGGACGGCTCCATCTCAGCCTGCCTCATCCCCACCTTCATCGAGAGTGACGGTCACCCGGTGCTACAAGTCGACTACCAGAGCCTCTGCGTCTGGGATTGATCGCTCGCCGAGGACTCTGGCGGGTGTGTCGAAAAGGCCTCAGTATTCTCTCAGCGTCGTCGTTGGCGCAGGAAGTCATAGGGCATATGCCGCGATCGGGGAGATCGGCGACCGGAATGGCTTGATCGCACCAACGGTGTCGTCCCGAATTGCCACTACGACGCTCGATCGCCTACCATATGGCCGCTCCGGCATCCCGGGGCTCCTTTCTCGCGAGGTTCAGATGAGGCTGCAAAAGACGTTTTCGCCCAAACCAGACGACATTCAGCGCGCCTGGTTTGTGGTCGACGCCACCGACCTTCCGCTCGGCCGTCTGGCTTCGGAGATAGCCCAGATTCTGAGGGGCAAGCACAAGCCGATCGTGGCGCCCCATGTCGATACCGGCGACTTCGTCGTCGTGGTCAACGCTGAAAAGGTTGCCGTCACTTCTGACAAGAGCCAGGGCAAGATCTATTACCGGCACTCCGGCTATCCGGGTGGGCTGACCGCAGAAAGCTTCGAGTCTCTACGGGAACGTCGACCGGAGGCCATCATCGAGCGAGCGGTGCGCGGCATGCTCCCCAAGAACCGATTGGGTCGCCAGATGCTCCGCAAACTCAAGGTGCACGCCGGATCCGAACATCCCCATCGGGCACAATCGCCTCAACCCCTCGAATTTGACATCCGAAAGGTGGATTCCCAATGACAGCTCCGCTCGTTCAGGCAACCGGACGCCGCAAAGAGTCGGTGGCCCGTGTCCGCCTGTACGACGGAACCGGCAGCGTCGTCCTCAACGGCAAAGCGCTCGAGGATTACTTCCCGGCCGTGGCACAGCGACTCAGGGCACTCGAGCCCCTCAGGGCTGCTTCTCTCGAAGGTCGCTACGACGTTCGTGCCACACTCCATGGGGGCGGCACCACCGGCCAGTCGGACGCTCTTCGGCTTGGTATCGCCAGAGCGTTGATAGCGATCGACCCCGAGCTTCGCCCGTTGCTCAAGCGGTCCGGGTTCTTGCGGCGTGACGCAAGAAAGGTCGAACGCAAGAAGTACGGCCTTCGCAAAGCCCGTCGGGCGCCGCAGTACACCAAGCGCTGAGGCATGCTCCCGGCAGAAGGCCGCAGGCTCTTCGGAACCGATGGAATACGCGGTCGCGCCAATGTTGAATTGACGGCCGACCTGGCGATGGCCGTCGGCCGGGCGGCCGGCGAGCACATCCCCGGCGGTCATGTGCTGGTTGGTCGGGACACCCGAAGATCCGGCGAGATGCTGTCGAGCGCACTCCAGGCAGGTTTTCACTCGGTGGGGATCGATACTTTCGATGTGGGAGTACTGCCCTCCGGTGGGATCGCCTTCCTCACTTCAGACACTCGTTCCGCCCTCGGGGTTGTGGTTTCGGCTTCGCACAATCCGGCCGCCGACAACGGTATCAAACTCCTCGGACGGAACGGAGCGAAACTCTCCGATGATGAGGAACACTGGATCGAGCAGCGGGTTCGCCGCGGACCGCCGTGGAAGACAGCCATCGACGACGGTATCGGTACCGTCTTCAGGATGGCAGAAGCCGACGACCGGTATCTGGCACATCTCCGCGAGTCGATGCCGTACACCCTCCGGGGTATCTCCATAGTGCTGGATTGTGCCAACGGGGCAGCTTTTCGCACCGCACCAGCCTTGTTTCGTCAGTTGAAGGCCGAGGTCGAAGTGTTTGCCGCAGAGCCGGACGGAACCAACATCAACGCCGCATGTGGTGCAACGCACCCGCGCTTTCTCTCCGAGCAGGCAAAGGGACGTTTGGGGTTCGCTTTCGACGGTGACGCAGATCGCCTTATCGCCGTCGATGAGGACGGTGCGGTCGCCAATGGCGACGTCATCATGGCGGTGATTGCCAGACACATGAAGGAAGCGGGTCGACTGAAGAACAACATCGTGGTGTCAACGGTGATGGCCAACCTTGGTTTTCGTCGCGCGATGCAACGACTCGCCATTGACGTTGTCGAGACTCAGGTTGGAGACCGATACGTACTCGAGGCCATGCGCGAGCACAAGGCCGTTCTTGGGGGCGAGCAATCCGGGCACGTCATCCTGGCCGATCGCGCCAGTACGGGAGATGGGCTTCTCACTGCCGTTCGCTTGCTCGAGGTCATGGCATCCACCGGCAAAGAGCTTCGTGAGCTGAGGAAGGAAACAATCACCGAATACCCGCAGGTGTTGCGCAACGTGCATGTTGCCGACAAACACAAGCTCGAAAATGCCGACCTGCTTTGGACGGCGGTGCGTGATGCCGAAGCGCGTCTGAAAGGCGATGGGCGTATTCTCGTGCGAGCATCGGGCACCGAATCGCTGGTGCGGGTGATGGTTGAGGCCGCTTCCGGAGCGGAAGCGGCGGCCATCGCCGACGAGCTGGTCGAGATCAGCCGCGGTGAGCTCGGGTCGGTCGTCGAGGAGTGATCGGCCGATGTCGAGAGTTGGCTGCGTAACCATCCGGGGCGACGTTCTGTGTCGGAATGACCGCGCGGGCGCTACTCTCTGGACGACAATATGACTGGGAACGGACCATTGGAGAAGCGCCCGGCCCTCACCGAGGAAACTATTCCGGTGAGGGTGACGAGGAAGAGGGAGTATCGAGTTTCGGCGGATGCCCTCTCGGCTGCCACGGTCGTGACGATGTGGAGCAAAAGCCGGGGGTGACCCCGGCGACAGAGGCCACATCGGAGTGGATGAGACCCGTCTGCGGGACTCATTGTTCCTCCCGGTCTCCACACGAAGCAAAGGAGACTGCCATGTGCGGGATAGTCGGTTACGTCGGTGCGCGCGACGCCCAGGAGTTGCTCGTCGCGTCGCTGCGACGGCTCGAGTATCGCGGATACGACTCCGCGGGAATTGCCATCACAAACAACGGGCGCATCGAAGTGCGCAAGTCGGCCGGGAAATTGCAGCGACTCGACGATCTGCTCGAGGACCAACCGATCGTCGGAACAACCGGCATCGGGCACACCCGTTGGGCAACTCACGGGGTACCGAACGACGTCAACGCTCATCCGCACACGGATGCGTCCGGGGATTTCGTCCTCGTCCACAATGGCATCATTGAGAACTTCCTCTCGCTCAAGGAAGCATTGCTCGAGGACGGTCACGAATTCCGATCGGATACCGACACCGAAGTGCTCGTTCATCTCGTAGCCGATGAGTACGACGGCGATCTCCTCGAAGCGGTTCGCCGGGCGATCGGACGGGCCAAAGGTGCATATGCGGTGGTCGTCATGTGCGCGCATGAGCCCGGCCGGATAGTCGCAGCCCGGATGATCAGCCCGCTGGTCGTTGGTTTCGCGGACGGGGAAACGTTCCTGGCGTCCGACATTCCGGCGATTCTGCCCTACACGCGATCTGTGCTCGTCATCAACGACGGGGAGATGGTCGATATCAACGCGGATGGAGCGACCGTACAGACCATCGAAGGCGAACCCGTACACCGAACCCCGATGGAGGTCACCTGGGACGCAGGTCAGGCGGAAAAGGGCGGCTACCCCCACTTCATGCTGAAAGAGATCTTCGAGCAACCCGCGGTGATCGAGGAGACATTGCGGGGCCGTTTGCAGTCGGACGGCTCGGTCATCCTTGAAGGAGCGGATTTCCCGGCTGGATTCGTCGCAGGTCTCGAGAAGATATGGATCACCGCCTGCGGGACGGCCTACCACGCTGGTCTGGTCGGCCGCGACGTGTTGGAGAAGGTACTGCGGATTCCGATCGAGATCGACTACGCCCACGAGCTGCGCTATCGAGATCCATTGATTCGTCCCGGGACTATGACGATCGCCATCAGTCAGTCGGGCGAGACCGCAGATACCCTGGCCGCCGGCCGGCTCGCGACCGAACTCGGGTCGCGACTGCTGGCGCTCACCAACGTGGTAGGCAGCACGCTCAGCCGGGACGCCGCGGACATCCTGTACACCCGGGCAGGTCCGGAGATCGCGGTGGCTTCGACCAAGGCCTATACAGCCATGCTGATCGGCACCTATCTGCTGGCATTGCGGCTCGGGCTGGAGCGCGGGACCTTGACCGCAGCGGGGGCAGCCCAGCTTGCCGGTGAGCTGCGGGCGCTTCCCGAGAAGGCCAATCGGGCGCTGGATATGGATGCCGACATCGCCAAAATCGCCGGCCGCATTGCCGGAGTCGACGACATCTATTTCATCGGCCGGGGACTCGACTACGCAGTCGCCACCGAGGGTTCTCTGAAACTGAAAGAGATCTCCTACATGCACTCAGAAGCGATGCCTGCCGGGGAGCTCAAGCACGGCACCCTTGCCCTGATCACCGAGGGAACTCCGGTGGTGGTGGTACTCACCCAATCCCATCTCTACGACAAGACCATCTCGGGGTTGCAGGAAGTCAAGGCCCGTGGTGCCCGGGTAATGGCCGTTGCATATGAAGACGACACGGAGGTTGCTAAGTACGCCAACCACGTCTTGCGCATTCCTCGCACCGCCGACTTCCTCAGCCCCGTGCTATCGATCATCCCGCTGCAGCTGCTGGCCTACCACATAGCCAAGGAGCTTGGACACGACATCGACATGCCCCGCAACCTGGCGAAGAGCGTGACGGTGGAGTAGTGCCGCCGAAGGCGGCACTACTTCGTACTTGCCTTGCCCTGAGGAGTAGGCGGAATTGGAGCCGGGCTGGAGGAGGTCCCCGAAATGGCGGAGGGAGGCCCGTTCCCGCCAGGCGGCCCAGCCGAGAAGCTTGTAGCGTTGTTCCATGCGCATCATTGGGTTGGGTGTCGACCTGGCTGAGATCGATCGGGTTCAGGCATTGCTCGAGAAGTACGAACGCTTTCCTGAGCGTGTCTTCACCGAACACGAGCGAGCCTATGCCTCCCGGTTCGCACACCCGGCTCGCCGCTATGCCGCCCGATTTGCCGGCAAAGAAGCCGTCATGAAAAGCATGGGAACCGGTTGGCGCCGGATTCGCTGGCAGGACATCGAGATCACCGGCGGAGGTGCCCCCCGGGTCAATCTCTTCGGGACTGCCCAGGCCAGGGCTGCACAGCTGGGCGTGACCGAGGTACTGGTCACCATCACCCACACGGATGATACGGCGATGGTGTTCGCGGTTGCGGTTGGCGAGCATTGAGGGGGAAGGGGAAAGGAGAAGAGCGGCAAGTGGGAAGCGAACCACCTTGGTCGTGTGATTCGTCGACTCTCAATTACTAGCCACCAACTACCCGTCTACTTCTCCGCTACGAAGACCAGTTGTCGTGAGCCGAGCCGGAAATCGGCGTCGTGGCTCGGGTCGACGCCTCGCACTTTTTGGAAGCCGGCGCCACTGAGCAATCTCACAATCTCAGCGTAGGTGTAGAGCCTGATAGAGGCGTTTGTGACGGTCGTCCTGCCGGCGACGAGGAGCGTCCAGGTTGTTTCGATCCGACCAGTTTGGTGGTCCCACCTGGCCTCGGTGAGGGCAAACCCATCGCCTGCCTTTTCCCAACCGCGAGTTTGGAATACGGGCAGGATCGTCTCGACCGTGTGAGTTTCGAGGATCAACCGCCCACCCGGCCGGAGAATCCGGGCCACGGCGTCCAGGAAGGTGGCATTCCCGGCTTCCTCGAGGTATCCGAAGCTTCCCCACCAGCAGACGGCCGCGTCGAATGCTTCGCTCCAGTGCAGGTTTCGCATGTCGCGTTGTTCCCAACTGATGTCGAGCCCTGCTGCGGCGGCAGTCCGGCGAGCTAGATCGAGCAACGCGGCCGATTGATCGACACCGGTCAACCGGTATCCCCGACCGGCCAATTGGCGAGCGATGCGCCCTTCTCCGCACGGGACATCCAGGACCGTACTGCCGGGTTCGAGTTCCAGATACCGCTCGATGGTGTCGGCCTGAGCGGCAGTCTCGTCTTCGGTCCAGGAGTCTGCTTGGATCTGAACCCAATCGCCCTTGAAGAACTGCTCCCACCACTCCATGAGGTGAAACTAGTGGACGGTGACCGTTCGAAGTGTGAACTCCGGCGGTAGCATTCGTTCTCATGAAAGCTGTCATTACGCCCGAGGAGTCAGCGCGCTTAGACACAGTTGCCGCCGATCCGGTCGAGATGCTGATGGAGCGGGCCGGGTTGGCGGTAGCACTGGCGGCGGTGGCCATGGGTGCCTCGTATGGTTCGCGGGTGGTGGTGCTGGCCGGGCCGGGCAATAACGGTGGCGATGGGTACGTGGCCGCCCGTTATCTCTCCCAACGGGGGTCGGCCGTGGAGGTATATGCCCTGGCACCACCCAAATCCGCCGCTGCCTCATGGGCCCACCGGGCGGCGGTCGAAGCCGGGGTGCGGATGAAACCTCTCGCGGATCCAGTTCGGGCCGACCTCGTGATCGACGCTCTGTTCGGGTCCGGCTTTCGGGGAGGACTCTCCGAGAAGGCGGTGGCCTGGACAAACAGCGGGGCTCCGGTGCTGGCAGTTGACATCCCGAGCGGATTGGACGCCACGACCGGACAGGCTACGGGCCCGGTCTTCAGCGCTGATTGCACCGTTGCCTTCCATGCCTTGAAAGTCGGGCAGGTGATCGGCCGAGGGCCCGAACTCTGTGGTCGGATCGAGATAGCCGACATAGGGATCGTTGGGGGGGAGGGCGAGTTTCTCCTGTGTGAAGAACCCGACGCGCCGCGTCCCGCTCGCCACCGCCACGCCCACAAATGGTCGAGCGGATCAGTGCTGGTCGTCGGAGGATCGGCCGGCTTGACGGGCGCCGCCCACCTCGCCGCTCGAAGCGCTCTCATGGGTGGTGCAGGCGCGGTGACAATTGCGTGTCCCGCCGCCCTCCAACCGATCTACGCCGGAATGGCTGCTGAGATCATGACCGCCGGGATCGGAACCGGGACCTGGTTTTCCCCGGCTGATGTACCTGCAGTTTTGGAGGCCGCAGTTCGTTATGACGTGATGGCGCTCGGTACTGGTTTGGGGGCCGGACAGGAAGGCTTTGTAGCCGGCCTCATGGAGGGATGGAGAGGACCGCTGGTCGTCGATGCCGACGGCATCAATGCGATCAAGAGTATGGATGCCCTTGCCACGCGGCCTTCGCCAACCCTCATCACTCCTCACGCAGGCGAATTCCATCGGCTCACCGGGCTGGAAGCCTCATATCAGAGGGCCCAAGAGCTGGCCGCAACTACCGGTACAGTTGTCGTGCTGAAGGGATCGCCGACTTTCGTGGCCGGTGAGCAGCTCTGGGCAATAACCAGCGGGGGTGCGGAACTGGCCACCATCGGCACCGGTGATGTGCTGACGGGTTTCGCGGCTGCCCTAATTGCCCGGGGTCTCGATGCTGAGACGGCCGGCAGGTCGGCGGCCTACTGGCACGGCCGGGCGGGTTCGGCCCTCGCGCACCGCGGCACGGTGACGGCGGACCTACTGGCCGCCGAGATAGGGAGATTCGCATGGTGAGACCTTCCTGGGTCGAGATCAACCTCGACGCGATCGCTCACAACGTCCGGCTGTTGGCCGACATAGCGGCTCCTGCTCGTCTCTGCGCGGTGGTCAAGGCCGACGCGTACGGGCACGGAGACGTGCCGGTCGCCGAAGCTGCACTCGAAGCGGGTGCCCCCTTGCTGGCGGTGGCATTGGTTGAGGAGGCCATCCGTCTACGCGAGGCAGGGATCGAAGCCCCGATTCTTCTGCTTTCCGAACCGCCACAGCAGTCGGCCGGAGAGGTGATCACATGGAATCTGATCCCGACGGTCTACACGACCGGGTTCGTCAAGGCGCTGAGCGAGGCAGCTCACCAGCCGCTGCCCGTCCACCTGAAGGTTGACACCGGCATGCATCGCGTTGGTGCCGCTGTTGCCGACGCCAAAGATCTGGTGGCCGCCATCGTGGCCGATCGGCACCTCTACCTCGAGGGCGTCTGGACCCACTTCGCAGTGGCAGAAGAAGATGTCGCCTTCACCCGCAAGCAGTTGGACACGTTCAATAGTTTCGTCCAGATGCTCCATGACGTGGGTGTCGAAGTCCCGATACGACATGCGGCCAATACGGCGGCGACCTTGCTGTATCCCGAAGCGCGGCTCGATCTCGTCCGGGTCGGGATTGGTATCTACGGGCAGCGTCCCGCTCCGGGTATGGTTCCGGATCTCGATCTCCGGCCGGCCATGCGAGTCGTTTCCCACGTTTCGTTGGTGCGACGCCTTCCGGCAGGAACCCGGCCGTCATACGGTCGCCGGAAAGCCCTCCCCGTAGAAGCTCTTGTAGCCACAGTGCCGGTCGGGTATGCGGATGGCCTACCGCGGGCGCTCGGAGCCCACGGGGGTGATGTGCTGATCAGGGGCAAGCGTCACCCGCTGGCGGGAACGGTCACGATGGACCAGGTCATGGTCGACGTGGGTGACGATCCGGTGGAAGTCGGCGACGAGGTGGTGCTGCTCGGGTCGCAGGGATCCGAGGAGGTAACCGCCGATCAGTGGGCGGAACACCTTGACACCATCTCATATGAGATTGTGTGTCAGATTGGGCCCCGCTTGCCGCGACGGTACCTGCCTTGACCATCACCTCCATTCCCGGAATCGAGGTCGGCCATTGGACTGATCCGGTTGCCATGACCGGGTGCACCGTCGTCGTTTTTCCGGAGCCGAACGTGGCCGCGGTTGAGATACGCGGGGCGGCTCCCGGCAGTCGGGATACGGCGTTGCTGGCACCGGGCATGCGGGTGGAGACGATCCAGGCCATCCTTCTGACCGGGGGTAGTGCTTTCGGGTTGGCCGCCGCCGACGGCGTAATGGCCGAACTCGAAGCGTCCGGCCGTGGTCACCAAACCCCCGTCGGGCCGGTACCCATCGTCCCGACCGCCGTCATCTTCGACCTGTTCGTGGGTGATTCGAGCGTGCGGCCGGGGCCGACCGAGGGAGCGGCTGCGTTTGTCGCCGCGTCGGTGGACCCGGTTGAGATGGGCAGCGTCGGCGCCGGGACCGGTGCGACGGTGGCCGGATGGAGGGGCGCCGATGCCATGACCAAGGGCGGGCTCGGATCGGTCTCGGTGGAGGTCGAGGGTGCCCTGGTCGGTGCCCTGGCCGTTGTCAACGCGGTCGGGGATGTCTTCACGCTCGAAGGTGAGGCCCTGACGGGCGGACCGCTCATTCCCGGACCTCCGGGGACCCTCCCGGATCCGGCCACCAACACGACCTTGGTTGTGGTTGCCACCAACGCCCGTCTCGAGCGAAATGACCTGATCCGAGTAG
Source organism: Actinomycetes bacterium (assembly GCA_024641205.1). GTDB lineage: Bacteria > Actinomycetota > Acidimicrobiia > Spongiisociales > UBA4744 > UBA4744. Next base: position 1,640 of record JAHEDM010000021.1, on the reverse strand, counting down.
CCGTTCGATCCCAGGATGCCCTGGCCGTCTGTCTCCGACCCGGTCACACTCGATATGATGGCGATGCCGCTTTTGCAGTCTCCTGTGGCGACGTTGAAGCTTCGGTCGATCTGGTCGGCGAAGCCGCATTTGTCGCAACGGGTCGGGCGATCGAAGCAGCGTTGCGGGAGGCGGCAAGGTCGGGGTCCGGATAAGAGAATGTCAGACACAGAAGCGGCTCAAGAACTCATGGTTTTGGCCGAGCAGGCCTCTACGTGCACTGCGTGCCGGCTGGCCGAGACACGCACCAACGTCGTATTTGGCGAAGGTAGCGCTCGCGCCCAAGTGATGTTTGTCGGCGAAGGGCCCGGCCGAAACGAGGATCTCCAGGGCCTGCCTTTCGTGGGAGCGGCCGGGCAGCTTCTCAACCGGCTCTTGTCTGAGATTGGGCTGGAGCGGTCCGATGTCTACATCGCCAACGTCGTCAAATGCCGTCCGCCCGGCAATCGTGATCCCCGACCGGATGAGATCGCTGCATGTAAGGACTACCTGGCCGCTCAGATCCGGCTCATTGATCCGGCCGTGGTCATGACTCTCGGCAACTTCGCTACGAAACTGTTGCTCAGAGAAGAGCGAGGAATCACCCGGCTCCGGGGACGGGCCTATCCGTGGTGGAATCGCATGGTGATACCTACCTTCCATCCGGCGGCTGCGCTGCGGGGCTCTGCCTCGGTGCTGGCTTCCATGCAGGAGGACTTTGCTCTCGTCAAGGCCACGCTCGATGGCCGATCCGAGTCCTCGTCGATATCCGGCGCTGAGCGTCCGGTCGAGCAGTTGGGGCTATTCGGATGACCACTGAACTCCACTCCGGAAGTGAGGTTGAGACGCGAGCGATCGGTCGGCGACTGGCAAGTTTTCTTGGGCCGGGTGACATCATCTTGTTGGTGGGAGAGTTGGGGGCAGGCAAGACTGCCTTCGCCGGTGGCCTGGCTGAAGGGCTTGGCATTGAAGACCCGGTGATCAGCCCAAGCTTCATGTTGGTGCGCCGATATGCGGGCGGGTTCACGCCGCTCACCCACGCCGATGTCTATCGCGTCGGGTCCCTCAACGAGTTGGACGATCTCGATCTCTTTGAGGGATCACGCGATGGTGTGTTGATCGTCGAATGGGGCAACTCGGTCGTCTCGGCCATGCCGGACGATCACCTGGCCGTTGAAATCGAAGTAACCGGGCCAAGTGATCGGGTCGTGCGTCTCGTGGCCCATGGCGCTTGGCAAACCAGGTCTCTCAAGGAGATGGTCGAATGAGGTTGCTTGCCATCGAGACGGCAACCCCGGCAAGTTCCATTGCGCTCGGGAACGGGCGGAACATGGTGGCGGCCGCCGATCGAGTGGATCGGACGGGCCACGGAGCCTTCATAGTCTCTGCCCTCGACTTCTGCTTCGATCAGGTCGGTTGGCGTCCCCATGAGCTCGACGCGATTGTGATCGATGTCGGTCCAGGTCTCTATACGGGTATTCGGGTCGGACTATCTACGGCCCAGGGACTGGCCGCCGCGCTCGGGGTCCCGCTGGTCCCGCTGAGTTCGCTGGATGTGATTGCTCTACGGGCCTCGACTCACCGGCGTCACGTCTGGTCGGTGGTTGACGTTCGCCGTGGCG
>JAHEDM010000269.1 GCA_024641205.1 Actinomycetes bacterium | reverse complement strand
GCGAGGGCGGCCCTCGTCACGAAATACGGCGGCCAGAGCGTCGATGAATCGCTGCGGAACCGCGTGGCCCGCTCCCGAACCGCCAAAGACAACTGTGGCGCCGTCGGGGACGAGCCGGGCCGCCTCCTCCGCTACAACAAGCTTCAAGTCCGATTTCCCCTCACTGCATGAACCCGCCGCCATTGGGGTTCAGCGTCTGCCCGTGGAACGTGGCGGCGGCATCGGAGAGCAGGAACAGCACGGCTGCTGCGACGTCTTCGGGTTCGGGGAACCGGCGGGAGGGAAGCTCGGAAAGGCGGCGCTGCCCTGATTCTGTGTTCACCAGGTCGCGAGTCATGTCGGTGATGGTGAACCCTGGAGCAACCGCGTTGACGCGGATTCCTTGCGGACCGAACTCCCTGGCCATCGTCTTCGTGAGGCCAAGAATTCCAGACTTGGCGGCGGTGTAGTGGGCGAGCTCCGGCCAGCCGATCTGACCGAGTCGAGAGGAAATCATCACGATTGAACCGCTCCCGCGTTGCACCATCCCCGCCAAGGCGGCGCGCGAGCAATAGAAGGGACCAAAGAGGTTGGTGTGCAATACGGCGTTCCACTCCTCGTCGCTCATTTCGAGGAGGGGACTGGACGGCATAACACCGGCGTTGTTGACAAGGCCATCGATCTTGCCGAAGAAACTCTCGACTTCGGCGATCATTCGCTTCGCCTCCGATGGATCTGATACATCGGCCTGGAAGGCTTTCGCCAGCCGCCCTCGATCCTGGATATCGGCCACAACCGAGGCCGCCGCGTTTGCGTTCTCTCGATAGCCGATCCCAACATCGGCGCCGGCGGCAGCTGCCCCCCGGGCGACGGCGGCACCGATGCCCCGACCGCCGCCCGTCACCAGCACGACCTTGCCCGCCAGAGAATGCCCGTCGGGTTTGTAGTTGGTGGTTCGCTCGGTCACAGCGCCGCCGATTGTAACGGTCGTCGACTCTGCGGCCGCCACCGCCGGTCGAATCTGCCTCGCATCGACCGCACGGCCACCTCCATCTACCTCTCGAATGGTTCGATGTGGACTCCGACAACAACGAAGAACGGGGTGGAGATCGATCCGTCCGTCACCAGAGCTCTTTGAAGCTCTCCTTGACGGCGGCCAACCCGGAAGTGATCAGCTTCACGTCGTTGGTGGGGGAGATCAATGTGCAGCCCTTTTCGATCAACAGCGATGCGTAGGCCGGAGTGGGTGTTACGGCTCCCCATTGCTTGCCGTGCGTTCGGCAGGCGGCCGCGATCCGGTCTACGGCGTCCAGGCTTCGCTCATACCTACCCGGGCCGGCCACGCAGTCAGGCTTGCAGGTGCCAATCGAGGATCTCCTCGCCGGTCATGAACACGACACCCTCGTGCTGTCGCATGTAGTCGAATATCTGTCGGAAATACTTGATGCGGTGGGCGGCCCCCGATACGTACGGGTGGACCGCAACGCACATGACCCGGGCCCCATCGGCGCTTTCTTCGTACAGCGTGTCGAACTGGTCGCGAGTTCGTTCGAATAACTCCGGCGACGGGCGTTGCTGCACAAGATGAAGGACGATGTCGTTGATCTCGAGGCTGTAGGGGAGGGCGTGTAGCGTCCCGCCTGCCGTGTTGAGGCGGTACGGCAAATCGTCATTGACCCAATCGGCAACGTATTCGATTCCCTCCTCGGCCAGCAGGTCAAGGGTGGCCTCAGTTTCGGACAACCCGGGGCCCATCCAACCGCGCATTGGTTTGCCCGAGGCCGCTTCGAGCAGCTGCTTGGTCTTGCGGATGGCGGCTCGTTCGTCGGCCTCTTTACTCATGACCTGTTGGATGTAGTTGTGGCCCATCAGCTCCCAGTCGCTTGCGACGCACTCGGTCACCACTCGGGGATAGGCCTCACAGAGAACCCCGTTCATGCTCATGGTGGCCCGGATCCCGCGCTGATCGAGCGCATCTTTGAGCCGCCAGATACCTACTCGCAACCCGTAATCGAACCAGCTGTAGTTGGCCACATCGGGCACCACCGGCTCCCCCTGCGGATACGGAAGCAGCGTACGGGGGAGTGGAGACCGGAAGTCCCACACCTCAACGTTCACCACCACCCACACCGCCAACCGGGCCCCATCCGGCAGGTAGATCGGCTCCCGCTCACCGATGGGTGAGTACTCGGCCTTGGGATTCCTATGGTCCGTCATCTCAACCTCCAGACCTTATCCTGAGTCGCAACCGTCGGGCTCCGATCCGTATCCCGGCCGACACTACCCGTTCGCCTCAACTCGATAGCATGGGAAAGCCAATTTGGCCCAGGGAGGCACCGTGCCGATCATTCCAACCGATCAACCGTTACCGGAGGTCGACTTCGATGGCGTGGGGCCCGCCGTAGGGGAGCGATTTCCCGACCTCGAGTTACCGAACCAATGGGGCGAGCTCGTCGATCTCCACGAACGGCGCAGTGAGCGACGCGGATTGGTGGTCATCCATCGCAGCGCCGATTGGTGACCCTGGTGCCGGGCGCAGCTGGTCGAGCTGCAGCGGACTTTGGGGGAGCGAGGGGACATCTTCGTGGCGGCGATCAGCTACGACCCGGTCGCCACCCTCACCCGATTCTCCGAGGAATATGGCATCACTTACGACCTGCTGTCCGATCCCGGCAGCGTAGAGATGGAACGCCTGGGAATGCTCAACACCACGATTGTCGAAGAGGTTGAAGCATGGGGTCTCGAGTTTGGAGCCCGCCACAACCGGGTTCCCTTCCCGGCAGTATTCCTCCTGAATGAGGAGGGGATGGTCTGGGAAAGGAAATTCGATCGCAGTCATCGGGTGCGTCCCTCCGGTTCGGTTCTGGTGGCCGATCTGACGGGCGAGGAACTGCCCGCGGCGATTGCCGGCACGTCGGCGGGATCGGGCGTCGGGGTATCGGCTTGGCTCGATGAGGCAACCTTCTTCCCGGCGCAGCGCCTCTATTTGCACGTCCGGATTCAGATCGATGAAGGCCTCCATCTGTATGTGCCGCCTCTTGCCGAGGGATACGTGCCGCTGCGGGTCAACATCGAGGCGGCTCCCACTCTGACCGTTGAGCCGTTTGAGTTGCCCGCCGGAACGCCTTTTCACGTGGAGGGTCTACCCGAGACGTTCTCCGTTGTAGAGGGAACTGTGAACGTCAGGGTCCCTTTTTACTTGTCCGACGAAACGACCGACGATGTCACGTTGACGGTCAAGGTCGGCTACCAGGCATGTACCGAGAGTGTCTGCTTCGTTCCGGAGGAGTTGCGCGTCGACTTGCCAATCGAATATTTGCCGATTCCCCGCCCCTGACCGGGCCCGATCGGAGTCTCCGGTTCGACATCAGGTGTGATGAAACGATCACTGACCCCCACGACGTACACCCGGCCCTTCGCGGGGACGCCCGCCAACTTGCCGCCGGGGATCAACCAACCTTCGTCCTGTGCAATGGTGGGTACGTTGGCGTTCCGCTCGACGACCAGACCCTCGACCGGTCCGTCGGGGAACCAGGAAGCCATGTAGTCATCGAAACTGCAGCCCATATTCGGGTAATTGTTCTCGACCCAGAATCCAACGCCGTTCGCAAACCCGGACGCCCA
>JAHEDM010000020.1 GCA_024641205.1 Actinomycetes bacterium | reverse complement strand
GGAGTTTGTAAAGAATTACGTCCAAAAGGGCGGGCAATGAGCGTCGACCGGTTTACCGGTGGGCTGCCGGCCGGTGCTCCTGCGCCGGGGACCAGCTTCACGGACCTTCTGCGTTCTCTCGATCTTGCGCCGCAATGGAAGGCTGGCGGAGGTGAGGGTTCGGTCCTGGCTCCCGAAGGCACCACGGTGCTGGCTTTGCGGTATGCCGATGGGGTGGTGATGGTGGGCGACCGACAGGCCACCGAAGGACATCTGGTTGCCCATCGGCGCATCCAGAAAGTATTCCAAGCCGACGGCTACTCAGCTGTGGCCATTTCCGGCACAGCCGGGCTGGCAATTGAGATGGTCCGGTTGTTCCAGACGGAACTCGAACACTACGAGAAACTCGAGGGAGCCAGGTTGAGCCTCGAGGGGAAGGCGACGTACCTGGCCCGGATGGTTCGCGCGCAACTGCCGATGGTGTTTCAGGGGCTCGTGGTCGTACCCCTCTTTGCCGGTTTCGATGAAGCCACCCAGGAGGGCCGCCTCTACACATTCGACGTGGTTGGGGGGCGTTATGAGGAGCAGGATTTCGGAGCGACCGGCTCGGGTGGCCGGGATGCCAAGTCCTACCTGCGAGGTGCCTATGCGGAAGGCCTCGCCGAGTCGGCGGCCCTCGAGGTTGGCCTCCGTGCGTTGGTTTCCGCTTCTGAGGAGGACACGGCTACGGGTGGCCCGGATGTTCAACGCGGGATCTTTCCCAATGTTGTGACCGTCACGGCGGCCGGGTTTCGGGAGATTCCGGAGGAGCAGGTGGCTTCTATCTCGGCGACGGCAATGGAGTCAATGCGATGAGCATGCCGTTCTATGTTCCGCCGGAACAACTCGTCAAGGACCGGGCGGAATACGCCAAAAAGGGTATTGCCAGGGGACGTTCTATCGTTGCGATGGAATACGCCGAAGGGGTGTTGCTGCTTGCTGAGAACCCCAGCAGAACGCTCTACAAGATAAGCGAGATTTACGATCGGATCGCGTTTGCCGGCGTTGGCAAGTACAACGAATTCGAGGCTCTCCGCGTGGCCGGGATCCGGCACGCCGATCTCAAGGGGTACATGTACGGGAGGCCGGATGTGGCGGCCAAAGGGTTGGCCAACGCCTTTTCGCAGACGCTCGGCAACATCTTCACCCACGAAATCAAGCCGTATGAGGTCGAGATCCTGGTGGCCGAACTCGGCGTCAACGGGGAGGGCAATCGGCTCTTCAAGGTCACCTACGACGGCACTCTCTCCGAAGAACGTGGGTTTTGCGCAATCGGCGGCCAGGCAGATCTCCTGACGTCGACCCTGGCTGAGGGGTATGCAGGGCCTGCGTCTCTGGCCGCAACGGTTCATATGGTGGCCGCCGCCTTCGCCCAGGTCGAGCAACGCGAGATCGATGGTTGGGAAGCCGCAGTTCTCGATAGCGCAGGCAAACGTCGCACATTCCGGCGGCTCACCCAGGAAGAGATTGTCTCAGCACTCGAGGGATGATCCGGGTGGTGGGTTCAGAACCCGGCGGCCGCCACCCGGGCGTATCCGAAGACGGCTATCAGCACCGCGGCCACCAGCCACCATATCCAGGAACGGAAACGGTTAGTCGATGGTCCGGGGCCGAGCGGCTCGACGTCGGCGACGATGGCATCGACGTCGGCGGCCAGGAGAATCAGTCGGGCTTCTTCCATGCGATCGGGCGATATCCATAATTCGGTGACGCCCATGGCTCCAACATTCAGCCGGTATGGACCGAGAGCCTCGCCGCGCACCCGGGCGTCAATCCCTTCCGATTCCAGGCGCGCCCGGAGCAGCATGGCTTCGTTCGGGTCGCCGACCCGGGCGAGCAGAACAAAGTCGGTTTCCATACCCGCCATTGTGAGGCATCTCCGGGCTTAGCTTCCCATTCGGCAAACCGGAACCAAGACGATGAATCGTCGAGCCGGGGTACTCTGGCGCGGTGCAGCGACGAATCTTCGGCATCGAAAACGAATACGGGGTGACCTGCACGTTGCGCGGCCAACGCCGGCTCAGCCCAGACGAAGTAGCCCGCTACCTCTTCCGACGAGTAGTCAGCTGGGGCCGATCTTCGAATGTGTTCCTGGAGAACGGAGCCCGTCTCTACCTCGACGTTGGGAGCCACCCCGAATACGCCACCCCTGAATGCGACAGCGTGTACGACGTGGTGGTTCACGACAAAGCGGGGGAGCGCATCCTCGAGAGTCTGGTGGCTTCGGCTGAGGAGCGCCTGGCGGAAGAAGGAATCCGGGGTGAGATATTCCTCTTCAAGAACAACACCGATTCAGCCGGGAATTCCTACGGATGCCATGAGAACTACCTGGTGGGCAGACACGGCGATTTTCAGCGCGTCGTCGACACATTGATTCCCTTCCTGGTCACCCGCCAGATCTTCACCGGGGCAGGAAAATTGCTGCAAACCGCGCGCGGCACCGTGTACAGCGTCGCCCAACGGGCCGAGCACATTTGGGAGGGCGTCTCATCGGCGACGACGCGCAGCCGTCCGATCATCAATACCCGCGATGAGCCGCATGCCGACGCCGAAAAGTACCGCCGTCTCCATGTGATTGCCGGGGATTCGAACATGTCGGAGTACGCAACGTACGTGAAATTGGGGACAGTGGCCGCACTGCTGCAGATGCTTGAAGACGACGTGGTCTTCCGCGACCTGAGCCTCGAGAATCCGATCCGGGCAATTAGAGAAATCAGTCACGACACATCGTGCCGTCGCAAGATTCGCCTGATGAACGGGCGAGAGCTGTCCGCACTCGATATCCAATGGGAGTACCTCGACCGGGCTATTCGGTACAGCCGAAGCCCCGGGTTTCCGGCTCCTGTTCAGAGAGCCGTCGAGATGTGGGAGCACCTCCTGACCGGGTTGGAGAAGGATCCCCTGACCCTGGAACGTGAGGTCGATTGGGTAGCGAAGTACCAGCTCATAGACCGGTATCGGGCCCGATGGGACCTTTCGCTCTCCGACCCGAGGGTCGCGTTGCTCGACCTGTCCTACCACGACGTCAATCGGGATCGAGGCTTGTTCTATCTGCTGCAACGCAGAGGCATGGTCGACCGGGTGGTCACAGACGAGGCGATCGAAGCGGCCGTCAACCGGCCGCCGCAAACGACCCGGGCCCGACTACGCGGCGAGTTCATCAAGGCCGCCAAAGCCAAGAAACGAGACTTCACGGTGGACTGGGTCCATTTGAAGCTCAACGATCAAGCGCAACGAACCGTGTTGTGCAAGGACCCATTCAAAGCAACCGACGAGCGCGTCGAAAAGCTGATCAGCAGTCTCTGAAGAGATGCCATCCGCTCTCTGCTTTCTGCGCCGTCGATTCCTCGCCGACGGCGGATAGCGGAAAGCGACGAGGGGTGACTGGTTACCGGACAAGACTGCCCATACACTTGAGCCCGAAATGAAACGTGTGATCGAGCGTCTCCTCAACCTCCTCGCTTTTCTGCTCACGACCGGGCGGCCGGTTTCGGCCGAGGAGATCCGTATGACGGTGGCCGGGTACGACCACGACAACGATGAGGCTTTTCGGCGCATGTTCGAACGGGATAAGGATCTGCTGCGCAACATGGGCATACCGCTCGAGATGCGGCCGACCGACGCCTGGGAGGTTGAGTTCGGTTACGTCGTTCCGCGCGACGAATACGAGCTTCCCGATCCCGGGCTTACCGATGAGGAGCGGGCGGCGCTATGGCTTTCGGCTCAGGTGGTGCGGCTGGGCGGCCAACCGTCTGGTCCTGAGGCGCTACTGAAGCTGGGGGGCGGGGCCATGTCTGGAGCGGGAGAGCCGCTCGCCGCCGACCTCGGCCAGTCGGCCACCTCATTGGCGGTGGTGTTTCAAGCCGTAACGGACAGGAAGGTGCTTGCCTTTGACTATCGCGGAAGGGCCAGGCGGGTATACCCCTACGGATTGCTGCATCGGCGCGGTCACTGGTACTTGGTAGCCGCTGAGGGTGGAGAGGTGAGGGCCTATCGGATCGACCGGGGGTCGAAATACTCAGCGGAGGGTTCAGCCGGGGCGTTCGAACGCCCGGCCGGCTTTCGGCTTCGTGACGCACTCCCTTCGCTTCCCTGGCAAGCCGGTGAAGAAGATCTCGAGGCAGTGGTGCGGTTCGATCCTGAAGTGGCCTGGTGGGCTCGCCGTCAATTAGCGGAACCGGCGATTGAGCAACCCGACGGAGGTCTCGAGGCCCGGATCCATGTGGCGAACCCCGCAGCTTTTGTTGGCTGGTTGCTGGCATTCGAGGACCGTGCCGAAATCATCGGTCCCGACCTTCTGCGTTCCCAATTGCTCGATCTCGTGAGGGGCGGAAGCGATGAGTAAGACCGCCAAACGACTCACCCGCATTCTCTCGATGGTTCCGTGGGTAATCGCACATCAAGGCGCAAGCGTTGGCGATGTGTGCGAGCGGTTCGGATACACAGAACGTGAACTGCTCGAAGATCTGAATCTGGTGTTCGTGTGTGGTCTGCCCGGCTACGGACCCGGCGATCTCATGGTGGCGTATGTCGAAAACGATGAAGTGATCGTCGACATGGCGGAATACTTCTCCCGTCCATTCCGACTCACTCCCGCCGAGGCGCTCGGGCTGCTTGCCTCCGGGTCGGCGTTGATAAGCACCTCACAAGCACCGGAGGTCCTCGAGCAAGCAGTCGGCAAACTGGCTTCTGCCCTCGGGATCGATCCGGATGAAGCAATTGTTGTCGATCTGGCCGGTGAGCCTCCCCTGGTCCGGGTCCTCCGGCAAGGAGTGACCGAGTCGCGGGTGGTCGAGCTCACCTACACGTCGCTCGGCAAAGGAGAAACCAGACACAGACTCGTCGAACCCTGGTCGGTGTTCTCGACGCTCGGGAACTGGTACCTGTCCGGATTCTGCCGAACGGCAGGAGGGGAGCGGGTGTTTCGGGTTGATCGTATCCAGCACGCCCAACTCACTGATCAGAGCTTCGCTCCGCCATTGGAACCGCCTCCGCCTGAGGTCCGCTATACGCCGTCCGAGGATGACGTGCGAGCCACTATCGAACTCGGCGAACGAGCCAGGTGGGTTGCCGAGTACTACCCGGTTGAGGTGCTTTCCGATTCTGGTTCCGAGATGGTTATCGAGTTCTCGGCCGGAGACGCGTCGGTAGCCGCCCGGTTACTTCTCCGGCTCGGAGCCGACGCCCGATTGGTCGCCGGCGTCGAGACGGAGGCTGCTCTGCAGGACCTGCGGACCCGGATTCTGGCCCGCTACCAAAGCCAATAGCCGGCTCCGCCACGGATCAATTGGCGCGGAGGACGGTCTTCCCAACTAGTGCGGTAGGACTATTTGCCAATAGCCCCTTCAGGGAAGCGGAGGTGCGGCCGATAACCCGTGTGTACGAAACGGTTAGCGGAGAAACCGAATGACCACCATCAAAACGACATGCGAACGGTGCGGAGACGTAGAGCTAGAACCAAACGACCTGGCCCTCGAACTCGATCCCACTCAAGAATCCGGTGTCTACCTCTTCACCTGCCCCAGTTGCATCGTCGTACAACGGCGACCCGCCAACCCCCGGGTGGTCAATGTTCTCCTCGCCACAGGAGTCAGCTACGAGGTAATCACACCTTCGCCGATCGACGATCCGATCACGGAAGCCGAGATCGACGCCTTTGCCAGCCGGCTGTACAGCGAAGAGGATCTCTTCCGGCTCCTCACTCCCTAGAGACGGTCTTTCGTCTCCGATTGCATGGACCCTAAGTGCTGTGACTGAGACAGCACTAGCATGCCGCCCGCGACATGTTCGATTCAATCAGCTTCACCGAACTCATCACGATTCTGCTGATCGCCCTGATTGTGTTCGGCCCCCAACGGCTCCCCGAGCTGGCCCGCAAAGCCGGCGAGTGGGCACGAGAGATTCGCAAAACGGCCGGCGAGTTTCGACGAGGATTGGATGAAGAGATCGGCGACCTCAAGCAGCCGTTCGAGGAAGTGAAAGACGACTTGGAAAAAGCTCGCGATGACTTGAAGGCGGCCGGTGACGAAGTCAAGAAATCGGTGGAGTGGATCGGCCCGCCCCCCGTCGTGGGTCCCACTCCCGGTGAGGTTGTCGCCGACCAACCGGAGGACCAACCGGAAGGGCCGGAGGCGAACGAGTGACCGAAGAGCCGCGCCAACCGATTCTCGAGCATCTCAATGAACTGCGCTGGCGGCTCGTCAAGAGCGCCGCCGCGCTGACGGTAGGGGCGGTCATCGCATTCTTCTTTCGCGACTGGTTGTTTGACCTCCTCGAGAGCCCGTACCGCCAGGCCATCGACAACACAGACGCTCTCGCCCAATTCCAGGTGACCGAAGGTTTCTCGGTAGCGATGCGGCTTGCCCTGTTCGGCGGGACCTTGCTGGCCAGTCCGGTCTTGCTCTACCAGCTCTGGGCGTTCGTCAATCCGGCCCTCACCGCCCGGGAACGGAAGTGGACGGTGCCGATCGTGATGGCGCTGGCGGTGTTGTTCAGCGGTGGGGTCGTGTTTGGGTACCTCATTCTGCCGAGAGGCCTGGAGTTCCTGCTCGGCATCCAGAGTGGCCTCGATCCCATCATCGGGGTGAGCAGCTATATCTCTCTTGCCCTTCGGTTCTTGCTCGTCTTCGGTCTGGCTTTCGAGTTTCCCGTGTTTCTCTTCGCGGCTTCTGCTGCAGGGTTGTTGTCGTCGCAACAATTATCCAAAGGCAGGCGATGGGCGGTGCTCACTATTGTCGTGGTGGGGGCAGTGGTGACCCCGACCGGCGATCCGCTCACCCTCCTGGCTCTCTCGGTCCCGCTCTACCTCTTGTATGAGGCGACCATCCTTCTGGTCAAGCTCGTTTTGCGGAAATGAGTGTCACGGAATTTTTCGCCAACCTGCCGTTCCGTCCGGATGCGTTTCAGGAGCTCGCCGCAGAGGCCATCGAGACGGGAGCATCGGTCGTCGTTGCAGCCCCAACGGGATCGGGAAAGACCCTGGTGGCGGAGGTGGCCGTCCATCTGGCGCTCGCTCGCGGCAGGAGAGCGTTCTATACGACACCGATCAAAGCTCTCTCCAACCAGAAGTTCGCCGATTTCCGAACCTCATATGGGGAAGAGCGGGTGGGTCTCCTCACGGGCGACAACTCGATCAACGGTAACGCTCCAATCGTGGTCATGACCACCGAGGTGTTGCGCAACATGATCTACTCGGATCCTGAGAGCCTCGACTACTTGGACACCGTCATTCTCGACGAGGTGCACTACCTGCAAGACCGCTTTCGGGGGGCCGTCTGGGAAGAAGTCATCATTCATGCCCCTTCGCATATCCAGCTGGTTTGCCTATCGGCGACGGTTTCCAATGCAGATGAATTCACGGATTGGGTGCGTTCGCGGCGTGGCCCAACCAAGCTGGTAATCGAAGAAACCCGCCCGGTTCCCCTGGAAAGCCTTTACGCCGTAAAGGATCGGTTCTCGGACGAGGGCCTGGTGATTGAACCGATGCTGGTTCGGCGCAAGGGACGAACCGAACCGAACCCGGACATTGTGAGGCTGCTGGCGCGCAAGCGAAGCCGGCGCCGGTATGCAACGCCGCGGCGAGGCGAAGTCGTTGCAGCCCTGGCGGGACGAGACATGCTCCCCGCCATCTATTTCATTTTCAGTAGAGCAGGGTGCGAGGACGCGGCGGAACGCCTCATGGAGGGAGGGATCGGCCTGACCACTTCAGAAGAACGTTCGCTGATTCGCCAGCACGCCGAACAGCGTACCGCCCATCTCGATGACCAAGACCTGGCCGTTCTTGGATACGACCGGTGGATCGCGCTACTCCAGTCAGGGATTGCCGCCCACCATGCCGGGCTGGTGCCTGCCTTCAAAGAAACCGTTGAAGATCTCTTCCTGCGCGGTCTGATCCGCGTGGTATTCGCCACCGAGACCCTGGCGCTCGGTATCAACATGCCCGCCAAGACGGTCGTACTCGAGAATCTATCTCGCTTCACAGGAGAAACTCACGAGGTGCTCCGGCCGGGTGATTACACCCAACTCACCGGCCGAGCGGGCCGAAGAGGCATCGATACTCAGGGATACGGGGTGGTGCTCTACTCGAGGTTCATCGAGTTCGACCGCGTGGCCGGAATCGCCTCCGCCGGGTCTCACGCCCTTCGTTCCAGCTTCCGGCCGACCTACAACATGGCCGCCAACCTGGTGGCCAACTACCCGCAGGTCCAGGCCGAGAAATTACTGAACGCCTCGTATGGCCAATATCAGCGCCGGCGGAGCGTTGCTTCGCTGCGCCGCACGCTCGAGCCAAAGGAGCAGCGTCTTGGCGAGCTCGAAAAGGAATCCCAGTGCGAGCGCGGCGACGTTGAGGAGTACCTGCAGCTGCTGAGAGCCGTGGACGGAGCCGGATTGAGGAAGGTGGCAGGCAACTTCATCAGGACGCTTCAGCCGGGCCAGGTGCTCGAGATCCCAGGCGGAAAGCGCTCAGGCCGATACGTGGTCGTCAAGCAATGGCGCGGGGCAGACCCGCCCCGGGTCGTGCTGATCTCCGAGAAAGGGACCGTTGCGCAGTTTCGATCGGGAGATTTCAGCCCCGGAACGGCGCGGCTGGGTGTCCTCTCCCTGCCCAAGCCGTATCAACCACGCGATCCAGGTTTTCAGCAGACGGTTGTCACTGCCCTGCGTAGCTTCCGATCGACCAGGACAGATCCTATGCAGCCCGCCGGGGCCGACCCAGTCACAGACCACCCGGTTGCTGATTGCCCGGACCGTTCGACGCATATCAAGGCGGCTCGCCTGATCGAACGATCCCGGCGCGAGGTACAACGCCTCAGACACCAGCTCGCTCTCGAAGGCGGGGGTCTCGTCGAGGAATTCCATGCCATTTTGGATCTGCTCGGCGAATGGGGATACGTCGACGGTTGGGGGTTGACGCCCGCCGGGGAACAGTTGCGGTTCATCTACAACGAACTCGACCTGCTGGTGACTGAATCAGTCTCCCTTGGAGTGTTCGACAACTTGGACGCAGCGGAAACGGCCGCGCTCGCCTCCTGTTTTGTGTACGAACCACGAGCCGAGCAAATGGACCATCAACTACCTACCCCCGGACTCGAGGAGCGCTGGAGTTCCGTGGTCGATTGCGGAAATTCGCTGAATCAGGCGGAACGCACACGACATCTCCCGGAAACCCGCCAACCACATCCCGGCTTCTCCGCCCTGGCGTTTGCCTGGGCGCATGGCGAGGATCTGGACAGTCTCCTCGACGATGACGACCTTGCGGCAGGCGACTTCGTTCGAACCTGCCGGCAATTGCTCGATCTGTTGCGACAGCTTCGAGATGCCGAACCAACTCTTCGCCGACAGGTTTCCGACGCGATCCGTATGCTCGACCGCGGCGTCGTGGCAGCAGGAGGTTTGTCGTGAACGACTGGCTGGTCATAGCCAATCCCTATGCCGGACGGCGCAAGGAGATCGAGCAGCGAACCCGCCGGGTCTTGGACGCCCAAAGGATCGACGCACAGATCGTGGCCCCCTACGGCGAAGCCGAGGTGCGGGAGTGTGTCGACGAGGCAGTGGCGGCCGGCCGGGACCGGGTGGTCGCAGTGGGAGGCGATGGCACGATCAACCTGGTCGTTGGTGCTTTGATGCAGCACCAATGGGAACAACCTCCCACGCTTGGGGTGCTCCCGGCCGGATCAGGCTCGGATTTCGTGCGTACCTTCGGAATCTCCCAGCGTCTGGAAGAAGCTGCTCGTCACTTGAACGGCGCGGAGGTGTACCGTTCCGATGTTGGCCTGCTCCGGGGAAGATGGGGAGAGCGACATTTCATCAATGTCGGTGACGCAGGCGTACTTGCGGCGTTGGTGAAACGGGCCGAGCGCCTCCCGCGCTGGCTGGGCCGGGCCAGATACCACGTAGCTTTGCCGCTTGTCTATCCCCGATTCCCGGAGGCCGAGATCCGGTTGGTCGCCGGCAGGCGAACGTACGAGGGGCCGGCAATGCTGGTCGTTTTCGGCAACGCCCAATTCTTCGGCGGCGGATGGAATATCGCGCCCCGCGCAACCGTTTCTGACGGGTTGTTCGACATGCAAGTGTTCAAGGCCTCGAAGCGAGACGTTCCCCGGCTATGGTTGCGCGCCAAGAACGGTGATCACCTAAAAGACAGGAAGGTCCAGAGGTTCTCGGCGGACCGATTCACGCTCGAGACCAGCCCGGAGTGGCCGGTCGAGGCAGACGGAGAGTTTTTCGGCTCCGGTCCGGTTGAGGGCGAGATTCTGGCCGGAGCCATCAACATAAAGATCTAGAGGATCGTAGAGAGTCACAAAGCATCTGCCAGGACGGTATATACTCCCGGCGCTTTTGGAACCGGAGGAGACATGGCCCGCAAACCCAAGGTGGCCGATGAGTCGGGTGTCGTCACCGAAGAAGTAGACGTCGATAAAGACACCGACGGTGCGGAGTTGGACATCGATGAAGACATCGATGACATCGCAGATATCGACGAGGTCGCAGACTTGGACGACATCGCGGATATCGCAGACATAGACGAGATCGTGGACGACGATGTCGACGACGCCGACGATGCCGACGATGTCGACGATGTCGACGACAAAACGGACGATGACGATGACGATGAGGACGATGTCGAGGCCGATGAGGCCCTCGAGGAGCTAGAGGCCGAAGAACTCGAGCTCCTGGCGGAAGAGGCAGAGGATTCGCTGCTGGTCAACGAGGCAACTGAGCTCAGGGAGATCCGTAGGGCTGAACTCGGTCTCAATGTCGGAGCACAAGAGGCCCGCGTTGATGAGTTCGTCTGTTCGTCGTGTTTCCTGGTGAAACGAACCAGCCAGCTTGCCAACAAGCGAAAACTCATCTGCCGCGACTGCGTTTGACGCGGAGGAGCCTGGTCGAGATGCGCGCCGATGAGGTGACGGTCGTCATACCGACGTACAACGAGCGCGAGAACCTCGAAGCGTTGGTGAAGGCCGTCTTATCCCACGGCTACCGAATCCTGATCGTTGATGACGGCTCTCCTGACGGAACCGGGACCCTGGCCGACGAGCTGGCGAGATCCCACCAACTGGTTGGAGTTCTGCACCGGTCGAGCAAGGAAGGGCTGGGCCCTGCCTATGCGGTTGGGTTCAGACAAGCCTTGGCCGGCGAGGCTCGAGTGATTTGCGAGATGGATGCGGACTTCTCCCACGACCCGGCCGATCTGCCCCGCCTGGTCGATGCGGTTGCTTCGGGAGATGCCGACCTGGCGATCGGCAGCAGGTATGTGCCGGGTGGAGCCACACCGGATTGGCCGATACACCGGCGGATCCTGTCGCAGGGCGGAAATCTGTACGCCCGCCTGATGCTCAACTTGCGGGTTCGTGACGCAACCGCCGGCTTTCGGGCCTACCGGGCCGAACGACTCCCGGAACTCGGCGCGGAAACCTGTCAAGCATCCGGGTACGGTTTCCAAGTGGAACTGGCGTGGCGAGCGACCGCCAACGGCCTGCGGATTGTCGAGGTTCCGATCGTGTTTCGCGACCGGATCTACGGCGAGTCGAAGATGAAGGGCGGCATCGTCTTGGAAGCAATGTGGCTCGTGACCAAGTGGGGGGTAGGGCGGATGTTCGACAGGCGTGAGGTTCGCCGATGAACGTTGTGGCCCGACCGGCGACTACGGATGATCTCGACGAACTGGTCCGGCTCTACCGTCTTCTGGCCGCCGAGATGCGTGAGTATCACCGAATGTGGGAACTTGCCGACGGGCTGACAGAGCCGTTGATCGACGCGCTCCGCCATGCCCTCCAGGACCACGACACGGTCATATACGTCGGCACGATCGACGACGCCGTCTTCGGATTCATCCTGGGGAGATCTGAGCCGCTCCTGGCTCAAGCCCGGGGGGAGCGGATCGGATCGATTCGGTTTGTCTTCACCGAAAAGGAAGCCCGCGAAGTGGGCGTCGGCGAGGCAATGCGTGATGCTCTGCTCGAGGAGTTTCGCGGGCGCGGCCTTCGGCTCTTCGACGCTCATGTGCTCCCCGGTCACCGGTTGGTGAAGAATTTTTTCGAGTCGGGGGGGTTCTCGGCTCGTTCGATCGTCATGCACCATCGCGATGGCTGATCAACCTAGGAGGCCCATAGCGGGCGTCGGAGTTGCCGTGGTCGAGGGCGGCGCCTTGCTGGTGGTGAAGCGGGGCCGGGGTCCCAATGCGGGACTGTGGGCGATCCCGGGCGGGAAAGTCGAATACGGTGAATCAATGCAGGAGGCAGCCGTCCGCGAGCTCCGAGAGGAAACCGGTATCGAAGCCGAACTCGAGCGAGTGGTCTGGGTGGGTGATGCCATCGGGCCCGGCAATCCACCTGATTGGCACTACACGCTCGTTGACTACCAGGCTCGGATGATCGGTGGGACGCTCCGGGCCGCAGACGACGCCGAATTGGTTGCCTGGGTTCCGCTTGACCAGGTACTGGATTTGCCCGTTACGCCGACTATGCCTGATCTTGTGACGGTTCTGCTCGAAATACATGCGGGAGGCGATTCGGATGAGATCGGGTGAGATCGCGGAGCTTCTGCAGACGCTGATCCGAAACTCCTGCGTCAACGATGGAACACCCGGAAGCGGCTTTGAAGAGCGCTCGGTGGCGACGTTGCGCGATTACCTGGGGGAGGCGGGTCGCGAATACGAGCCGCGCCCCGGGCGCACGTCGGTTCTCTACGACGTGCCGGCCACCGACCCAACCGCCCCCAAGCTCCTCCTCATGGGTCACCTCGATGTAGTCCCCGCCGGTGAGCAGGGCTGGCGGCATGATCCTTTTGGTGGCGAGGTCATCGACGGGTACGTGTGGGGCAGGGGAGCGGTCGACATGCTCAACCAGACGGCGGCCATGGCTGCAGTGTTCAAACGCTTCCTCAACGGAAGCATCAGGCCACCGGCGGGCGGCCTGGCCTTTCTGGCCGTTGCCGACGAGGAGGCGGGAGGGTTGTGGGGCGCTCGCTACCTGACCGAGCATCATTGGGAGGACGTCGCATGCGATTACCTGCTCACGGAGATCGCTTACCCGCCCATCCGGACCGCTTTCGGGCCTGCCTATCCGGTGAGCGTGGGGGAGAAGGGCCCGTTCTGGCGTCGACTCAAATCGGCAGGCACACCAGGACACGCGAGCCAGCCGTACGGTACGGAGAATGCGCTTGTACCGGTGGCCCGGGTGCTTACCCATCTGGCAGAAGCTCCGGCACCGGTTTCCATGAG
>JAHEDM010000268.1 GCA_024641205.1 Actinomycetes bacterium | reverse complement strand
TATAGAACGACATCACCTTCGCCAAGATTCTCCCGGACCCAGCCGACTGCGTCTTCTCGCGAGTCAACCACGATAACGGACGCTCCCCCACCGACCGTTCCTTCTCGTAATGCGTCTCGGTTGGTTCTCCCCACGATGACGAGGTCGGTGACCCGGCCGACCGCCAAGGTCGCCAAGGCCACATTCTCTTCGTACTGGCGCTGCCCGAGCTCAACCATCCCGGGCGTGACCAGCACCAGTCGCTTACCGGTGGCAAGCCGCTCGAGCGTCGCCAGGGCGGACCGCGCCCCGGCCGGATTCGAGTTGTAGGTGTCGTCAACGATGGTGAAGCCGAGGTCGGAGATAGATACGGTCTGCCGGTGCTCAGCTCCCGGCAGATCGCCGACGGCTCGCTCGACATGGGACATAGGGACTCCAACCGCGAGCGCTGCTCCCAGGGCACAGCTCAGGTTGCTGGGAAATACTGATGCATCGTCGAGGGTGGCTACCCGAAGGCCTCGCACGAATACTCCCCCATCGCCGGCCGCGTCGATGAAGACGTCCGCGGCAGGATCTTGGGTTGAGCACCTGATGACCTCCTGGCCGATCTGATTAGCGAGGACCTCCAGGCGCGGGTCGTCGACATTGAGGACCGCGGTGCGCACTCTTTCGAGGATTTCCGACTTGGCCTCCACGATCTTGTCCAGAGAGCCGAACCGCTCGAGGTGCACCGGCCCGATGGCCGTAATGATCCCAACGGTCGGTTCGATCCACGAACACAACTCGGCGATCTCACCTTTGCCATAGGTACCCATTTCGGCGATGAAGACCTCCGTGCCTGCAGCCAGATGCTCGTTGATCGCTCTGGCCAGACCGAGGCGGTTGTTGAAACTGGCCGGACTGGCCACCGTGGCGTGGCTATCACGCAATAGCCGCGCCAGGTACGCCTTGGTCGTCGTCTTGCCGTAAGAACCGGTGATCGCCACTACGGTCGGAGCAAGCTGGGCGAGCGTCCTGCCCGCCTGATCGACGAACCTGGCCGACAGGCGACGCTCGAGAGGCGCAATGACCGCCAGCGCGAGGTCAACCAGTGCAGGCATCAGAAGGCCGGCCGCCAACATGGCCACGGCTGGATACCCCAGGATGAGACCGATCAGAACCAGCACGGCGCTTATCACGGCGGTGGTGGCGGCCAGCCGTCTGAGGCGTGTGGTCCAGCGGAGCGGGGCGGTTCGCCCGGTGATGCTGAGGCCGAGTGGCCAGATGGCAACAACGACAGCCGTAAGCAGACCAATGGCCGGGTAGAGAAAAGCGAAACCCACTGCCACGAGCCCTGCCACGAAGAGCATCCGATTGGCCGCATGGGTGTTCCACCATCGCCACGCGAACCGGGTTACCGTCAACGAGAGATAATGCTCCCGTTGTGCGACCCGCAACCAGCGCAATCCGGCAAGCCCGCAGGCCCCGGCTGCGGCAATCCAGAGCGCCACGATCACAATCCGCCTCCCACGAGGGCGGCTCGAACGGCCTCAGGAGCTTCGAGACACACGTGGTGGCCCACCCCTTCGAGCACGGACAACTGCGCGTTGGTGAGGTGGTGCATTGCCCGCTCTGCGATTTCGACGGGAACATCGGCATCGTTGGATCCCCAGATCAGCCGAACCGGCTGGTGGATCTGGTCGAGCTGCAGCTCGTAGCTCTCATTGACGACCGTGACGAGAACCTGGCGCATGACACCCGTGGCAGCCCGGTAGTCGGCGGAACCGTAGCGCTGGCGGGCTCGCTCCATCCGACCATCACCAACCCACCCGAGCCGTCGCAAGGCCCGAACCGCCCGATACGGAAGGGGCGGGCTGCCCTTCCCGGCGTCGGCCCGTCGGAGCAACGGCACACCGACCAGAACCAGCGCTCGGACCTTGTCGGGTATGAGCACGGCCAAATGGACGGCTACCCGACCGCCGAATGAATGGCCGACCAGGATGGCCGGCTCGTCGAGCGCGTCCAGGACCGGCGCAATCAGTGCGGCGTAGCCGGCCGTCCCGATCGCTTCCACGGGCGCGGGTGATGCGCCAAAACCAGGCAGGTCCACGGCCACAGCATCAAGACCTCGAAGGACCTCGTCGAAATCCCGTCTGTCCCTCCCCCACCCGTGCAGGGCCAACACCTGCACGGGACCGTCACCGAAGCGTTCACCAAAAACGGTCCCCTCGGCGAATGACTTCAACATTGGCCGAGACGGTAGCGCCACCGGCGCCCCATCTGTTCAATGCGCTTCTGAGAATGCCTCATGTTGGGATGCACCGGAACCGAAACACCTCCCAGGGGCTGGGCAGAGATTACCGCCGCCCACTGGAGAATCGAGACCATACTGAGCTGATGGCGGGTCGAAGACGAACGAATAGAATCCCATTCGCGGCCTTCCGGGCGCGGGCAGCCAAGCTTGGGCTTCAGGTCTCCTGGCTGATGTTGGCTGCCGTCCTCTTCGCAGCCTATCGCTTGAGCCTGCTCAACGACCCTCGCGTGTGGGTTCCCTCGCTCTTGGCAGGGGTCGGTCTCCTGGCTCTCTCATTCATCCGTTGGGAACGGGCCCTTCAGGACTGGCGCGGCGATGTATTCCTGTGGTTGTGGCTTGCTCTCATCCTGGCGGAGTTGACCACCGTGGGGGCCGTTCCCCAGCTCTCCCCAATGATCTCGGGGCTGTACTTCGCGGTTGTCGTGCTCTCGGCGGCGTTGGCAGGAACCATCCCGCATGCCTTCATCACCGGTTTCGTCATCACCTCGTTTGTCCTGACCGATTCGAACTTCGGCCAGTCCGTCGAGATCGAACGGCTGCCGATTCCCCTCGTGACGCTGATCGCCGTCGCTATTGCCTCGAGCATGCTGACCAAGGAATTCCGGCGGGAGACGTTCATCGGAATCGAAAGAGAGAAACAACTCGCCACGCGCGAAGCCGACTTGGGACGCCTCTACGAAGTCTCCAAGACAATGGCGGCCGGAGACAGCCTCGATCTGGTACTCCCCGAACTGGTCGGCAGAATCGGCCGCTACCTCAACGCCGAGGTTGGTGCAGTTTTGCTCCACAATGAACGCGGGCAGTTTCTAGAAGTGGTCAGCCCGATCTGGACGGCCGGACACGCTCTCGATGTTGGCGGGTATCGCATGTCGCTGAAGAGAAAGGGCGACATCGAGCGGGTGTTTCTCTCCGGTAGTCCTGCGCTGTACACGGATCTGGACAAAGAACCCGATAGTCACGGACTGCTCGGTGAGCTTGGCACGCACTCGGCCCTGGTCGTCCCGATGCAACTCGAGCATCGCACCATGGGGGTGATGGTTCTTGCGGACAAAACCGATGGTGAGTTCACCCAAAACGATCTCGAAGTATTGACGTCCCTGGCTGCTCCTGCCGCGCTGGTCCTGGCGCAACTCGAACGATTCCAGGAGGCAGCTGAGACCTCTCGACGCATGGAGGAACTGGCCAGAATGAAGTCCGATTTTGTCTCCGTGGTCAGCCACGAACTCCGGACCCCGCTGACTTCAATTATCGGTGCTCTTGCCACGATCGCCCGACCGGAGCTCGCCCCCGAACAACCGGCTGCGCAAGAGCTTCTCGAATCTGCCCGCAACCAGGCAGACCGGCTGCGCCGATTGATCGAA
>JAHEDM010000267.1 GCA_024641205.1 Actinomycetes bacterium | reverse complement strand
TGTAGCCGTGGGCTTTGACCAGCATGACGGCGGTTCTTTGTCGGGCCGGAAGCTGCTCAATCGCCGCAGGAAGGGCGGGCTCGAACCAGGGCGGATCGTTGGACGGCTCCGGGTGGGGAAGGCGGACCGCCGGGCGGAATCCCCAGGTGCCCCGGGTTCTTCCCACCCGGTAGAGGTAACCAACAGGGTTGTCCATGCCGGAAACCCGTTCCCAGTGTTCCCACGCATAGGCGAGTGCTTCTGCCACCGCTTCTCTGCCTTCCTGGTGGCCGTAACGAGCCACCAGGGCCCGCCGCAACCTTGGTTCGGCGCTCTCTACAAACTCGGTGAACGAGTCGATGTGCGTGTCTTGTACCGACACGCGGCCCTCCGTGCTTTACCAGTGAAACGTGTCAGTCGGCGTTCCGTACGACAACCGTAATGAAATAAAGGCGGATAGGGGGCTCGGCCCCCGGCATGACAGCAGATCCTTCGAAACTGTCAACCCAGATTCACGAACTCGACTGATTCGAGATCGGGTCCAATCGGGAACGCGACCAGTCGGTGGACGCGTATCGGTGCGGCAATGTCGCGCAAGTGGCAGTCGCCGAGGTCAAGCAACCACAGGTGGCTGAGAGTTGCCTCGTCGAGGAGGGCAACCACCGGTTCGGTGACCAACACACTCCCGCCCGGTGTCAACTCGAGGATGCGCCGGGCCAGACACACATCAAGGCCAAAATAGTCGCCCGAGTGTTCCCGGAACTCGCCTGCGTGGAGGGCCATGCGCACCCAGGGTCCGGTCGGCCCCGGCCACGTCACGGCTTCCAGGAGCCGTTGCCCTTGGATGGACGCCTGCAGCGATCCGACGGCATCGCCGAATGTTGCGCAGATGCCGTCGCCGGTGTGTTTGAAAACGGTCCCGCCGTGGGCGGTGATCGAGTTGTGGAGGATCTGATCGTGAGCCGTCAAGGCCCGATCCATGGCATCGGCATCGCGATCCCACATGCCGGTCGACCCAACGACATCGGTGAACAGAAAGACTGCGGTGGGGAGATCAGTCATGGGCTACCCCTTCACCAGGTAAAGGCCATACGAGCGTCGTTATACGACAACCAATTCGGTCCGATGACCGAGTCGCAGCGGTCACATGCCTGAAAGGAGATCCCTATCCGTTGAGCGCGACTCGTTTCTGGTCGATCGAGTCGAGCAGCTCCCTGTACGAGACGGCAAACTTCTCCACGCCCTCGTCCTCGAGGACTTGCACCACGTCGTCGTAATCGATCCCCACCGCCGCCAGGCTCTCGAGCGTTGCGCCGGCTTCCGC
Source organism: Actinomycetes bacterium (assembly GCA_024641205.1). Taxonomy (GTDB): domain Bacteria; phylum Actinomycetota; class Acidimicrobiia; order Spongiisociales; family UBA4744; genus UBA4744. The sequence goes on along the minus strand of JAHEDM010000267.1, from coordinate 2,337 downwards.
GATTTCGGCGTTACCGAAGGCGGGAGGCTGGGGATTGCCGTGATCCTGATACGCCTCGATGGTTGTGACCGGAACGGTGTTGACCGTGTTCGCGACGACGAGTTCGTCGATGTACATCGTGTCCGGGTAGGCAGGGTCTTTCGTGCTCGTAGACGCCCAGAGCGGACGTTGGATCCTGGCCCCCCGGGAGGAGAGAGATTCCCAGCGTTCGCCGGCGAAAGTCTCGAGGAACAGTCCGTACGCAGCCCGGGCGTTGGCAATGGCAGCTTTGCCGCGCAGGGCGACCGCCTGCTCGGTGCCGATCTGTCCCAGGCGTTTGTCAACTTCAGTATCGACCCGGGATATGAAGAAGGAAGCGACCGAATTGATCCGGGAGAGGGCTCCACCCGTTTGGGCGTAGGTCTCCAGGCCGTCCAGGTAGGCGTCCATGACCTGTTGGTACCTCTCGAGCGAGAAGATCAGGGTCACATTGAGCGAGATACCCTCACCAATCAGCTTTTGCACGGCCTGGATTCCGGCCGGGGTGGCCGGTACCTTGATGAGCAGGTTGGGCCGGTCCACTCGCTTCCACCAGTCCCGGGCTTCCTGGATCGTTGCCTCGGTTTCGTTGGCCAGCAAGGGGGAGACCTCGACCGAAACGAATCCGTCGGCCCCCCCGGCGTCCCGCCAAACCGGATTGAGTGCGTCGCAGGCGTCGCGGATGTCCCGGGTGACCAGGGCCGTGTAGATCTCTATCGTGTCGGCGTTGCGCCCGACGAGTTCGCGCATTGCCTCGTCGTAGTCGGTCGACCGGACGATGGAATTTGCGAAGATAGTCGGGTTCGATGTCACGCCGGTGACGCCTGCGCCGTCGACGAGCGCTGCGAGACCGTCCGGCTCCAGCAGCTGTCTGGAGATCTCATCCATCCAGATGCTCTGGCCCTGTGCAACGACTCCGTGGATGTTGGACATCAGGTCTCCCTTTGACGATGTACGTAGATCCAACCGTAGCGGGTATCGCAACCTTCCCACCCCAGCCGTTTTGGCGTCGCAGGAACACGAATGGCGTGTTTGTACGACGCCGAAACCGCCCTCTGGGAGCTCGCGCTTCGGTATTGCGGTAACCTCGGGTCGTTATGCCACGCAGGATCCTGATCGCCAAGCCGGGACTGGACGGACACGACCGAGGCGCCAAGGTCATCGCCCGGGCCCTTCGTGACGCCGGTAATGAGGTGATATATTCAGGACTTCATCAGACTCCCGAGCAGATTGTCGAAACGGCCATCCAGGAAGATGTGAATGGGATCGGTCTTTCGGTTCTGTCGGGCGCTCACATGACGCTCTTCCCGAAGGTCGTCGAACTGCTGGCGGAGCGGGGAGCCGGCGACATCATTGTCTTTGGAGGCGGCATCATTCCCGACCAGGATGCCGCGGCTCTGTACGACGCGGGTCTGGCCGGGATCTTCACACCCGGGACGTCATTGAACGAGATCACCGACTGGGTGGAAAACCACATACCACAACGCTGACGAGGAGAGACCGTGGACCTACTTGAATATCAGGGGAAATCTCTGTTCGCTCGCATCGGGGTGCCGGTGCCGGACGGACGGGTGGCTACCTCACCGACCGAGGCTCAGCGCGCTGCCGAGGAAATCGGCGGGCGGGTTGTGGTGAAGGCCCAGGTGCAGGTGGGGGGGCGTGGCAAGGCGGGCGGTATCAAGCTCGCCGAAACTCCGCACCAAGCCCACGACCATGCCCTGGCCATTCTCGGAATGGACATCAAGGGCCACACCGTCCACAAGGTGTGGGTGGAGAGCGCCTCCAACATCAAAGCCGAGTACTACGCCTCGTTCACGCTCGATCGCTCGGCTAAGAAGCACCTTGGAATGATCAGCGCCAAGGGAGGCGTCGACATCGAGGAAGTTGCGGCCACCGAGCCGGAAGCCGTAGTGAAGGTGCACATCGATCCGGTGATGGGCCTCACCAACTGGCAAGCGACCGAGATGGTCTATCGAGCCAAACTGGACCCGCAGGCCGCCCGCGGGGCGGTTGCCCTCCTGAAGAAGCTCTACCAGGCGTTTGTTGAGTTCGACTGCGACCTGGTCGAGGTCAATCCGCTCATCCTGACCGATGAGGGCAACGTGGTTGCCCTCGACGCCAAGGTTGCGCTCGATGAAAACGGGTTCTTCCGGCATCCAGATTTTCCTGCGCTCGCCGACGATCACGAAATCCCACCGGTTGAGAAAATGGCCAAAGAACGTGATTTGAATTTCATCAAGCTCGAAGGTGACATCGGCATCATCGGCAACGGGGCCGGGCTGGTCATGTCAACCCTCGATGTGGTCTCGCTGGTCGGGG
>JAHEDM010000019.1:7742-13285 GCA_024641205.1 Actinomycetes bacterium | reverse complement strand
ATCGAATCCGCTCCGGTTGAGGGTCGATGACCCAGCGGGGATGACTCTGTGACTCTGCAGGAGTGAGACGGCCATGGAAAAGATGAGCGGCGACTTGGGCGAGGACCTGTGGTTGGTACGACCCACCTCTCGTGCCAAGCAACAACTCAAGCCGCCCATCCTTGGTCCAAAGGGTTGGCGACAGAGTGTGGAGCGGCCGCTTTCCGGGAGCCAGCTCATTCGGGTGCCCGGGGTGAAGGTTGAAGCCTGCGCCCCGATTGTGCAAAAAGAACCCTGCGCCGTCCGCGCCGATACCTCCTCCGAAGCCGGTGTAGTTGGACTGGATGAGCGAGATTCCCATGCCTTCGTCGTCCACCACACACAGGTAGGCGGTCCCGCCCGGCGGTGCCGTGGGCGCCGGCCACTCGGCGACCGTTAGCGGATCGATCTTGCCCAGGCGTTTGAAGAGCCGGTCGCGATTGAGCAGCTCTGTTTGTGGAAGTGGGGCGAAGTCCGGATCGGCCACGAGGTCTCCCAATTCCCAAGCCACTGATCGATAGGCCTCGATCAACAGGTGGATGTAGTCGGGGTGATCAGGGTCTTCAGGAGGATCGAGCTGTTCAAACAGCCAGGTGGTGGCCAGGGTCAAATAGCCCTGGGAGTTGGGCGGGACCGTCCATCCCGTCGATCCGAACACCTCGAGTTCGAGCGGTTGGACCCAGTCGCTCCGTATCGCGGCCAGATCGACCATGCTGATCAGTCCGCCCGTGGCCTTGACGATGGCCCGACCTGCCTCTCCCTGGTAGAACGCGTCGCACCCTCCTGAGGCGATGGTTGCAAGTGTGGAAGCGAGTTGGGGCCGGGCGATCCGATCCCCTGGATCAGGCGCTTCTTCGTTGGGGTAGAGGTCGGCGGCGGTCGATTGCGGCGCCAAGCGGTCCCGCAATCGCTCCAGCGCCCGGGCCAGTTCTACCGACACTGCGAAGCCTTCGACGGCGTGGCGAATGGCCGGCTCGAGGACCGTGGCCACAGGCAACCGGCCAAAGCGGCCGGCCAGCTCGAACCATCCCTCAACACATCCTGGCACCGTCACCGCCTGGGGATGGGTGTACGGAACGGTTCTACACCCGGCCGAGCGCAGCGCCTCGGCGTCTGCCCCGCGGCCCGCCCGTCCGGAAGCATTGAGAACGGCCGGGACCTGTTCGCCCGGGCGATACACGAGAGCAAAGAGATCGCCTCCGACCCCACAGGTTTCGGGTGCGACGACTCCCTGCACGGCGTTGGCGGCCAGCGCGCCATCGATCGCATTGCCGCCCTTTTCCATGATCTCGAGCGCCGCGCCGGTTGACAAGTGATGGGGTGTGACGGCGGCCGGGCCGTACCCGGAGTCCTGATAGGGCGATTCCGGCGGCACGTCAACGACGGAGTTGGGGAACCTGGCGGTTAAGGGCGTCGAGCACCGCCCGGACGGCGGACTGCGCCGGATCCTGCCCGACGATGGCCGACCCGACCATGAAGCGTTCCTCGCCGCCGCTTACCATCACGATCTGTGCAATAGCCACCTGACGATTGCCGACCATAGGCGTTTCCACCGCGGCCAGGGCAAGCGCGATATCGTCGCCGATTGCCTGTTCGAGACCGTGCAGGGTGGCTTCACCCACCAGCCGAAGCCGGGTAGCCGACGCGCTCGGCCCCGTGGCCTCACCAACGAACATTTCGTTCTGCCAACCGAGCGTTACCGAGACGTGTAGCTTGGTGCCCTCCGGGACTTCCTTGATCTCGATGATGGCGGCTCGCTCCTTGTGGCCGATCTCTTCGTTTTCGATCTGCACAACCGAGATGACCCGACGGTCGATGGTCAGGCCGAAGGAGGCCATGGCCAGCGACTGCACGTCACGAACAACCTGCTTTGCAGACTTCCCGGGCGAGGCGAGGACGTGGACTTCACTGATTGTGCCGTTGTCTCCCACCACGCGAACCGCGTCAACAGTCGGTAGCCGGCAGAGCGTCTCTTCCAATTCTCGCTGTTTCACCCCGCCAGCGTAGCGTCGGCAGATGGGGCGTGACTTCCAATGAAGCCTTGAGGACTAGGTGACCGGCTGCTAACTTGTCTGCAGCCATCACTCAATGTGGTGGTGCGGGTCGGGAAGTGGTCGACGGCGCTGTCGATTGGGCCCGGAGTCTGAGGTAGGGCAAGAGGCTGCCTCCGTAATACTGACAACTGAAGGTTTCCCCGGCCACACCGGTCGGGGAGGCGCACCGGGCTTGCTCGTCAACTCGGAGTGTTTTTACCCAGCGAAGCGGAACTTCGATCGGACATAGCGTCCCGTCGATACTCAAACACCTGGAGGAACTCTCTTTTGAAGAGCAAGATCACGAAGCTGATCGCTATTGCCAGCAGTCTGGCGGCGTTGATCGTCGCCGGAAGTGCAACGATGAAGATTGGGTAGCGACAAGCCCGGAGCGCCAAACTTTCGGGAGGCGAATGCAGTTGCACGGGGCAAAACGACGCAAAATTCGGATCGGCGGTCTCTACGCAGTGCTTGGAGCGGCCGTTCTGGGCATCCTCATCTGGCGTCAAAGTTTCCCTTCTCTGCCTCTTTGGCTGGCCTTTGCGGCCGCCTTTGCCTTTCTCGAATGGCGGTCGGTCGAGGTCAACGACCGCTTGCTGATGAGCCCCACTGTGATGGTGGCCCTGACCGCCGCGGTAGCCTTCGGTCCGGATAAGGCTGCGCTGGGCGTGGCCGCCATGGCCGCCTTGGGGGCAGGCAGCGCCGACGATTTTCGCCAGCGTCGCTGGTTTCAGCCCATTGCAAACCTAGGGCAGATGGTCGTAACCGCCGGCATCTCCGTCTACATCCTCGAGTGGTTCCTGAAAAGGGCCTACCCGAACGGGGTGGAGGGCGCGATCCCAGACACCTTCTGGCTGTGGATTGCCGGCGGAAGTGCGATCGCCGCCACTGTGTACGGCCTCATCAACTACACCTTCGTGACCGTGGCGGTGCGGGCGGTGTTCGAGAAACGCGACCTTCGCCCCTGGTCCAACCTCGGACAACTCTTGCCCTCCTATCTGCTCATGGGTTTCGTCGGCGGCTTGCTCGGGGCTACCTACACGATTCTTCCGGTAGTCCTCCCGCTGGTGTTCGTGATGTTCATGGTTGGCTACCTTTCCTTCGCTTCCTACGGCCAGCTCCGGGAGGCACATGAAGCCACCTTGCGGGGTTTCATCAAAGCGCTCGAAGCCAAGGATCTCTATACCCGCGGTCATACTGAACGGGTGGCGTACTTCGCTCAGCTGGTAGGTGAGGAGGTGGGCTTCAACGGGACCCGGCTGGAGCGGTTGCGGTGGGCGGCCCTGATCCACGACGTCGGCAAGCTGGCGGTGCCCCGCGACTTGATCCGTAAGAAGGGCAAGTTGACCGAAGACGAGTATGAAGAGCTGCAGCTCCATGCTCACGTGGTCGAAGAGATTCTGGCCGAGGTCGAGTTCTTGCGCCCGATGGTCGAGATCGCCTCCAGCCACCACTCTCACTTCGACGGTGGTGGATACGGCGGAGTCGGTCATACCCGTGGCGAACAGCCTTCGCAGGAAGCGTGCATCCTGGCGGTGGCGGACGCCTTCGACGCGATGACCAGCACCCGTTCCTATCGCATGGCGCTCAGCCAGGATTATGCCTTCTCCGAGCTGCGACGTCACGCGGGTTCACAATTCGACCCGGGGGTCGTTGAAGCCCTGGCTCGGGCGCTGGCCCGGTCTACGGAGCGGTACGGATCGCCGCATCTGGCCAGCGAGGAGGAAGCCCGCAGGCTGGCGGAGGGGACACAGGTGGCCAGCCATGGGTGATCCACGGGTTTCGGTCAGATCACCGCTTGTGCCGGTCGTGTGGGCGCTCGGCTCGGCAACTCTTGCCTACCTGCTCATGAGGGAGACCAACATCTCTGTGATTCAGGTGGGGATCTGGGCCATCCTCCTGGCGGAGGCGTCGCTGGTGTCGCTGCCGGCCAGCAGCGGCAATCGTCTTTCGTTGGCAATCGCGGTTTCGGCGGTCCTTCCTTTTGTCTTGATCTCGAATGGCTCTATCGATCTAGCCGCCGCCGGGGCAGCCTCGGCGATGGGCTTGCTTGGCACCTGGATGTTCCGGACCCTCCGCAGCGACCCAGCCGAGGAGGTCATGGCTGCGGTTCTTCGGCACGGTTTCGGGGTTGCTGCCTACCTCGTGGTTTTCGCCGGCTCCGTTTCTCTGGCGGAGAATGTCCCTGTGCTGGCCGGTACCGATTGGGTTCGCCTGATTGCTTTTTCGATCGCTGCCTCACTCTGGTTCCTCATCGAGACCTCGTTGTGGGCGTCCATGGTCTTTGGCAGGAATCGATTGTCGCGCCGGTACCTGTGGCTTCTGGCGGTGAAGGACTGGCCGGTCGTGCTCAGCCTGCTCACCACCGGGGCACTGTTCGGTTTCGCCTGGGGGCAACCTGAAGACCCCGTTCGGCTGGGGTTTTGGGCCATCGTCATCGCCGGCATTCCGTACGGTTTCGCTCATCTGGCCTTCTACCGCTCGCAGGAGTCTCGGCGCACTTACGGGCAGACCATTCGGGCCTTGTCCCGGATTCCCGAAGTAGCCGGCTTGTCGCCGAAGGGCCACAGCGACCGCACCTCCGGCATGGCGATCGAGGTGGGACAGGATCTGGGCATGACCCCGGATGAGGTCACCGACCTGCAGTATTCGGCTTTGATGCACGACATCGGGCGCATCACCCTCAACGAACCGAGCATTCTCAAGATGGGATTCACGGACGAGGACATTGCCCGTTGGGGAGCTGAGATCGTGGCGGAGGCCCCGTATCTGTCCCATGTTGCGTTGTTGGTTCGTCAGCAACACCAGCCTTACCGCCGGCCCGGCGAAGAGCGAGACCTCGAGTTGCCGATGGCATCGAAGATCATCAAGGCCACGAGCGCCTATGACCACGCCACGATGGAACTGGGGTTCTCGCCACTCGAGGCCCTCGAGGTGCTGCATCGCGGTGCTGCCTACGACTTCGATCCCGACGTGGTTCAGGCGGTGCGCCGGGTCCTCGAGCGGCGCAAAGTCGTTCCGGCCTAGGCGGTTCGCCTTTCAGCGTGCGCTGGCCGAACCGCCTTCGGTCCGTTGCCCGTGCTTGAACCATCGCACCGGCTGACGGAGCTCGTCCTCCAGGAAAGCTCCCAGACCGACCGCCAGCAACACATCGCCGAGTGAGATCACCTGACCCTGGCCGAATAATCTGACCGGAATCACGTCCGCCAGGAAGCTGAGATAGGTGCTTCCGTCGAGCGCGACGTGTTTGTAGCCGTAGATGACCCGGATACCTTCCTGATACCCGGCGGCGGCCAGGGCCGCTTCGGCCAGGACCGGCATGCCACCGTTGGCCGCGATGACCGAGAAATTAAGCAGAATCCCGAGGCCGGCCAGCCACATCCCTTTCCGCTCACGATTGAGGATCACCAGCAGGAGGAGCGGGAGGTACGAGGTGAGAATGAGCGCCACCCCAACGACCGGTGTCCAGGCAGCTTCCTCGGGTAGGAAGAT
>JAHEDM010000019.1:0-7732 GCA_024641205.1 Actinomycetes bacterium | reverse complement strand
GCCACGCAGCAAGGAGACGGTAGTTGCAACGAAGATCACAAGAGCCAGCCATAACACAAGCGAACGGTACCAGCAGCCCTGAATCTGCGAGTAGGTTTGGCCCCGGAAAGGCGAAGATGCGCCGTTTCGAGGTCGAGTCGCCCTGGGCCACGCCGAAGATCGATGATTTCGAGCGTCGCAACCCGCTCTCTGCTACAACGATGACCGATCCGATGGGCGCCGTCGAGCGGGCCGCCGTGGATGCGTCCGCGTCATAGTGATCACTGGATTGGGCACCGGGCCTTCTCGGCGGGGGCGACCCGGCAGGCGATTTCGTCGAATCTCCGGCTGCACTGCATGCGGCGCGAGTAGCCGGTAGCCGGTAGCAACCGAGCATTCTCGCGGATTGGGAGCTGGGGAACTGGGAACGGGAAACTCCACAGTATTGCGCGCAGGAGCGCCGATAATGGGAGCGTGACCTACTGCAACGAATGGGATCGATGACGCGCACACTCAAAGCGACCGGCTGGATCATGATCGGACTGGGTGTCCTGATCCTGGTCTTCCTCGGATATCAGCTCGTTGGCACCAATTTCCTGACCGCCCGCTCCCAGGACCTGGCACAGCAGACCGTTGAGGATCACTTCGTCGCGGCCCAGGAAGAGATCGAGGTCGTCGACACGCTGCCGCCGCCAACGGTTGAGCCCGGCACACCTGAAAGCCCTCCTCCGGAGGACGAACCACGAGTCGTGCATTACAGCGAGCCGACCCCTGCGGCCGGATTGGGGTTCGGGGTCATGACGATTCCCAAGATCGACACGGAGCTCGTCTTGTTCGAAGGCGTCGATCGTGCAACGTTGAAGAAAGGCCCGGGTCACATGCCGTGGACGGCACTACCCGGGCAACCGGGCAATGCCGTTGTGAGTGGACACCGGACGACCTACGGGGCGCCTTTCTTCGACCTCGACCTGCTGGAGCCGGGTGACGAAATCTCCGTTGAGACGGCACTCGGCATCCACACTTATGTTGTTCGCGATTCGCTCATCGTTTCTCCGACTGCTGTTGAGGTGACCGATCCAAAACGAGGCGCGTGGTTGACACTCACCACGTGCAATCCGAAGTTCTCGGCGCGCGAGCGGCTGATCATCTCTGCCGAGTTGGTCGATGGTCCCAATTTCGCATACGCGCTGGCTGAAAAGGAAGTCGTGCCGGCGGGCGCTTCCTGATGCGCAGGCTCTTCGCCAGGCTGCCCGGTCCGCTTCCCGTGCGGGTGCTGATCGTCTTTGTCGCGCTGGCGGCAGCGCTTGTGGCCTTCTTCTTCCTGTTCGAATGGGCAGGCGATCTTCTCGACTCAGGTGGGGTGGTCGGACCTGGACAGTGAGCCCTGGGTGAAAGGCCGAGGGGCTCTGTGAAGGCGGACGATTCCAGGATGTACCGGGAGATCGAGTGCTGTGCGAAGCAGCACTTGCCCCCCGACCTTTCTATACCGTTTGAACGCTTGAGGGAATCGCCCAGTTCCCCAAATGGTCTACAGCTTGTCGGCCAGGGTTTGCTCGAGTAGGTCGGCTGTCATGATCCCCTGCACCTTGAACACGATCACACCATCGCCGTCGATGATCCAGGTGGTCGGAAGAGCGACGAATGGCAGCGTGAGATGTGCCTTACCGGTGGGGTCGAAACCCAACAGATAGGAGACGCCGATTTCGGCGGCAAACGCACGGGCATTCGACTCGACGTCGTCCACGGCGACGCCGATGAACTTGATCTCTGGATGCGCCTGGGATACAACATCGAAGTCGGGCATCTCAGCGCGGCAGGGCGGGCACCAGGACGCCCAGAAATTGAGTACGACCGGGCGACCATCTTGGGCGAAATGCTCAGCCAGCGAGAAAGCAGTCCCGTCGAAACCCTCGAACCGGAAATCGGGCACCGTCTCCTCGTCTGCCCCCATGTTCCCATTTTCCGTTTGCGCGGCGAGGATCAACCCGACGGTCACCACCGCGATCACTGCAACGGTGAGCAGACCGGGTTTCGATCGCAACGGACCGGGGGAAGGTTGTCGGTCGGTCATGGTTCAACAGGATAGAGGGGTTCAGCAGTTCGTAGTCCGCAGTTGGTACTTAGTACAATGTGCGTCTGGGAACTGGCAACTGGGAACTGGATACTTCTTCATGAGCTTTTTCACTCGCAAGCGAAATGAACTAGAAGCCAAGGGCATCGACCCGGGCCGGATCCCACCCGGGCAGTACTACACCGAACGATTTCCTGTGCTGCATGCAGGGAGTGTTCCCAAGGTGGACCAGGCCGAATGGGACTTCACCGTGGACGGATTGGTGGCGTCTCCGCAACGATGGGACTACCAAGACGTGCTCTCGATGCCTACCGTCCGTCGAACCTTCGATATTCACTGCGTCACCAAGTGGTCGAAGCTCGACACCGACTGGGAGGGGGTCGCCGTCTCCGAGTTGATGAGCCGGGTCCAACCTTTGCCTGCGGCGTCCCATGTGTTGGTTATCGCGGAACAGGGCTTCACATCCAATCTCCCCTTGATTGACTTCCTGGCCGAGGAGAATCTGTTTGCTTACCGGTTTGGCGGGGCGCCCCTTGACCCCGAGCACGGCTGGCCGCTGCGTCTGGTCGTCCCGCACCTCTATTTCTGGAAGTCGGTCAAGTGGGTGCGAGGTGTGCGTTTGATCGGAGGGACGAGCCGGGGTTCTGGGAACGCAACGGCTATCACATGTACGGCGATCCCTGGAAGGAACAGCGCTTCTGGGGGGACTGATTGGCGGCGTCTTTCGTTACCGTCTTACGCAACACCTGGGCGATTGCGCTGGCTACCCGCCGATGGTTTTGAACACTGTTGAGCGGTAGTACATCAACTCTTCGATCGACTCGCGGATGTCGGCCAGGGCACGATGGCCACCGCCCTTGGCAGGGCCGCTATCGAGCGCCTCGGGGTACCACCGTCGCACCAGTTCTTTGACCGTGGATACATCGACGTTGCGATAGTGGAACCAGGCTTCCAGCTTCGGCATATACCTGTGCAGGAATGCCCGATCGGCGTGCACACTGTTCCCGGCCAGCGGGGCTTGGCCGGGTTCGGGGACGTGCTTTCTCACGAACTCGAGGACGAGTTGCTCAGCTTCAGCAGCAGAAAGTCGCGATGAGCGGACCGCCTCGGTCAGGCCCGATTGGCCGTGCATCTCGCGGACTATCGGCGCCATGTTGTCCAGTTGCGATTGGTCGGCCGACAGAACCAGGTCGGGCCCTTCGATGATCTCGTCGAGTGAACCGTTGGTGACGATGGCCGCGATCTCGACAATCACGTCTACCTCAGGGTTCAGTCCGGTCATCTCGAGATCGATCCATACCAACGGCAGATGCATATCCTGACGGTAGCCGAGAGCTGTGGATTGCCGTCACCGGACCGGCTTGTTCAAGACGGTATCGAGCCAACGGCACCTCCATCGAGAGGCTATTTCCGGAACCCCTTTGGTCCGCGCAGAACTCGGGCAGGAAGCCCGATGACGGCGCCCACTAACTCGAGAACACCTTTCACCGACACGCCGATCAGCCGGAACGGCAGGGCAACCAGCCACACGATCGGGTAGAGCAACAGAGCCACCAAGGCCAAGGGCCAGGCCAGGACGAGCAAGATCAACCAAAGGATGAACCCGACCATCAGCTCTTGGCCATCTTGCGCAGGACGGTATGAAGGATTCCGCCGTTGCGGTAGTACTCGACCTCCACCGGGGTGTCGGCCCGACAGATCGTCGTGAATTCCACGGTGGAACCGTCTAAGCGATCGGCCTTCACAGCTACTTCCTGGCGAGGGCGGAGGTTGTCGTCGATATCGACCGAGAAGCTTTCGGTTCCGTCCAGGCCGAGGCTGTCGGCGTCCTGACCGGGCAGGAAGGTTAGTGGCAGGACTCCCATTCCGATGAGGTTGCTCCGGTGGATCCGTTCGAAGCTGGTGGCAATCACCACTCGGACGCCGAGTTCGAAGGTTCCCTTGGCAGCCCAGTCCCGAGAGGAGCCCATGCCGTAGTCTTTGCCGGCGAGCACCATCAGGGGAGTTCCGGCTGCTTTGTAGGAAAGGCTGGCCTCGTAGATGGTCTTCACAGTCTCGTCGGTCCAGTCGGTGGTGTATCCGCCTTCCGTGCCGGGGGCCAGTTGGTTCTGTACTCGAATGTTGGCGAAGGTGCCGCGAGTCATCACGCGATCGTTACCGCGCCGTGACCCGTAGCTGTTGAACTGCCGTTTCTCTACTCCGTGATCGATCAGGTATCGGCCGGCGGGGGATTGTTCGGCTATGGATCCGGCCGGGCTGATGTGATCAGTGGTCACCGAGTCGCCCAGCTTGGCCAGGACCCGGGCGTTGCGGATGGGATCGATCGGAGCCGGGTCGGGCGTTAGGCCTTGGAAGAACGGTGGCTCCTGGACGTACGTGCTGGCTTCATCCCACGCATAGAGAGCGTCGCCCGTTGTGTCGATCGCCTTCCATTCGGGGGATCCCTCAAACACGTTCGCATATTGCGTGACGAATTGCTCCCGGGTCACCGACGAAGCAACGATGTCGTCGATCTCCGATTGCGTTGGCCAGATGTCCCGCAGGTACACATCGGATCCATTTGGGTCCTGGCCGATTGGCTCCGTCGTCAGATCGATGTCGACGGTGCCTGCCAGGGCGTAGGCAACCACGAGCGGGGGTGAGGCCAGGTAGTTGGCCTTCACATCTGGCGAGATGCGCCCCTCGAAGTTGCGATTACCGGACAGAACTGAGGTCGCCACGAGATCGTGCTGGTTGATCGCCTGACTGATGGGATCGGGGATTGGCCCTGAATTGCCGATACAGGTGGTGCACCCATAGCCGACGAGGTAGAAACCGGCCGCTTCGAGATCTTCGGTTAGGCCGGCCCGATCGAGATACTCGGTGACGACCTTCGACCCGGGCGCCAAAGAGGTCTTGACCCATGGCTTGCGGGTCAAGCCGCGCTCACGGGCTTTCCTGGCCACCAATCCTGCCCCCACCATGACACTGGGGTTGGAGGTGTTGGTGCACGAAGTGATCGCGGCTATGACAACGTCGCCGTGAGCAAGCGAGAACCGCCGTCCGTCGTAATCAACGAGTACGGGATCTTCTTCAGCGGTTCCTTCACCGATCGGTTCGCCCTCGTCCTCCCATTCGGTGGCGGTTCCGGTCGCCGCTGCGCTGGTCTTGCCGAAGGTGTTGACGAGATCCAGTCGCCACTGGGCCTTCATTCCGGACAAGTCAATACGATCCTGGGGGCGTTTTGGACCCGCCAGGGCCGGCTGGATGTTTGTCATGTCGAGTTCGAGCGTCGAGCTGTACACAATGTCATGCGATTCATCGCGCCACATGCCCTGGGCGCGGTAGTACTGCTCGACCGTCTCGATCAGCGCTTCGTCCCTTCCGGTGAGGCGCATGTACTTGAGCGTTTGGTCGTCCACCGGGAAGAAGCCCATGGTCGCTCCGTACTCCGGGGCCATATTGGCGATCGTCGCCCGGTTGGCGAGCGGCATGTCGGTCAGCCCCGGTCCATGGAACTCGACGAACTTGCCAACAACGCCGTGCTCGCGGAGCATCTGGGTTACCCGCAACACGAGGTCGGTAGCCGTTGCCCCCTCCGCCAGGCGCCCGGTGAGCTTGAAGCCGACCACTTCGGGAATCAGCATGTAGATCGGCTGGCCGACCATCACGGCTTCGGCCTCGATGCCCCCGACACCCCAGCCGACGACCCCGATGCCGTTGATCATCGTCGTGTGCGAGTCGGTCCCGACCAGGCTGTCCGGATACAACTCGGACCCGTTGTCCCATACGACCTTGGCGAGATATTCGAGGTTGACCTGGTGGACGATGCCGGTCGCAGGAGGAACTACCCGGAAGTTGGCGAAGGCCGACTGACCCCACTTGAGGAACTCGTAGCGTTCGCGGTTCCGCTCGAACTCATGCTCAGAGTTGATTTGGAGCGCCATCCCGCTGTTGAAGGCGTCGACTTGGACCGAATGGTCGATCACCAGATCGCATGGCACTAGAGGGTTGACTTTTTGCGCTGAGGCCGAGTCGCCTGTCATCCGCACTACCGCTGCTCGCATCGCCGCCAGGTCGACCACGGCCGGAACGCCGGTGAAGTCCTGCAACACCACACGGCCGGGCATGAACGGGATCTCGGTCTCGGCTACCTTGCGGGCGTCGTAGGAGGCAAGGGCGTTGATGTCTTCGTCTGTCACGACATGGCCGTCGTAGTTGCGCAGCACCGCTTCGGTCAGCACTCTGATCGAGTACGGGATTGTGTCGATATCGCCGATATCGCGAAGAACGTCGAGGCGATAGATGGCCCGCTCTCCGAGGGGCGTGGAAATCGACGCGCGAGCCCGGAACGGATCGGGACTGGCTTTGCTCATGGTCACCTCGCGACAGTATGGCTGGGTTTCTTCCAAGTGTACCGCCGGCGAGGATGCGTCCTATCGGGCTGGGCATATGTGTCTCCAAGAGCCTGTATTGCTGAAAGGTCTCCTAACAGGCATAATTGTCGCTCCACACGTTCACTTTTCCCGAGGAGCTATCAATGGAAGTCACGCTGCGCGCTGAGACCGGGCGGACCCAGGGGAGCCGTCCGTCGCGGCGCCTCCGTCGAACCGGTCAGGTTCCTGCTGTTGTGTACGGCAAGGACATGGAGGCCCAGGCGATCGCCGTGGACGGCCGAGAGCTTCATGGGGTTTTGCATACCGAAGCCGGTCTCAACGCCCTTATCAACCTGGAGATCGATGGAGCGAAAAAGCGTTTGACTATGGCCAAGATGGTGGACCGGCACCCGGTACGCGGTGAGATCACGCACGTCGATTTTGTGACCATCTCCCTGACCGAGAAGACCCGGGCCGAGGTGTCCCTGGATCTGCAGGGCGATCCGATCGGTGTCCGCGAAGGCGGCATTGTCGAGACCATCAACAACTCCGTGCTCGTGGAAGCGCTACCGACCGAAATCCCGACCAGCATCGTCATTGATGTCTCCGGCATGGACGTTGGGGACACCTTGCGGGTTTCGGACCTGCCCGTCATCGAAGGGGTCGAGTACATCGCCGATCTGGATGAACCGCTCATTACGGTCGTGTTGCCTGCGGCGGAAATCGCGGCAGAGGTTATCGAAGAGGGCGAGGGTATCGAGGAGGGCGAAGAACCCGAGGGCGGCCGAGAGGCCGACGAGGAGAGCGACGACGAGTAGTCCCTCGAATTGGAGGGTGCTATGAAGGTGATCGTCGGTCTGCGAAACCCGGGCCGCGAATACGCCTGGACTCGGCACAACGTCGGCGCCGAGGTAGCAGACGTGCTGGCCGCTCGATGGGACGTCCGCCTCAAACGCGGACCGCTGCGAGTGAGAGCCGACCTAGCTCGGCACTTGGTGCACGACCGGGCTGTGATCCTGGCAGTGCCGCGCACCTTCATGAACACGTGCGGGCCGGCGGTCGTTTCTGTGCTCCAGTACTACAAGGCTGGGCCGGAGGACCTCCTGGTTGTCCACGACGATATCGATCTGCCGTTCGCCAGGTTGCGGCTACAGCACGCTCGGGGATCGGGCGGCCACAATGGCGTGAAGTCGATCGTTCAGTCGCTCGGCAACAATGAGTTTCATCGGTTGAAGATTGGTGTCGGGCGCCCGCCGGGCCAGACGGATCCTGCCGCTTTTGTACTCCGGCCCTTTGCGAAGTCTGAGCGGGAGGAAGTCGACTTCTT
>JAHEDM010000018.1 GCA_024641205.1 Actinomycetes bacterium | reverse complement strand
GGTCGCCTGGCCGATACCTGGGGCCGCCGGCCGACAACCATGCTCGGCTTCACGATGTCGCTTGCCGGCGGGCTGGGCCTGTATTGGCTGGACAGCTTGCCGCTCATTGTCGCTGCAGTTGCCATCTCGAGCCTGGGTTCGTTTGCCGCGGTACCGGCCCTGGGCGCCCAACGCAATGAGTTGTTCCCGACCTCGATTCGAGCGACCGCGGTGGTTTGGCTGAACACTGTCGGCGTGTTCGGATCGATCGCCGGTTTAGCGATCGGAAGATTCGCCATAGACGAGATCGGGCTCTCTATGACAGTCACCTACCTGGGGGTCGGCATGGTCCTGTCAACTCTGCTGATCATGTTCCTGCCGGAGACCCGGGGTCAGGTGCTCGGCCTGGAGTCCACCAACAACGTTCTGTAGCGAATGGCCAGCAACCCCAGCCGGCCGAGGACGAGTGTGGTGATCCCCCACCAGACGCCCGTGAGCCCCCACTCGAGCGTCACGGTCAGGATCAAGACCGAGCCGGCAACGACTGCGGCCGCCAGTGTCGACACCATCAAGAATCGGAACTCACGTGCTCCCATGAAGATCCCGTCCCATACAAAGACCAGGGCCCCAATCGGCTGCAGCGCCGCAACAAACGGCATCACCCCGGCCACCATGGCAACGATTTCCGCATCGTCGGTGAACGCTTTGGGGAGAACCGGTCCGAGCAGCCAGAAAACGACCCCGAGGACGGCTCCCAAACCGAACCCCCACTGCAGCATCCGATTCGATGCAGCCCGAGCATTCCCGATTTCGCCTTCACCCAGGTAGCGGCCCACCAGCGCCTGTCCGGCAATTGCCAGAGAATCCAGGACCAGCGACAGAAAGAGCCACACTTGCGCGGCAATCTGATGGGCTGCCACGGTGGCCGTGCCGATCCTCGCCGCGACGGCGGTTGCCACGGTGAACACCGCAAGCAGACTGGCCGTGCGAGCGATCAATTCTGTTCCGACCGTCGCCAGCCGGCCAAACTCGGAAAGCCGGGGAACGTAAGCCGGTATGCCCAACTCGCGTCTGCGATTGTTCAGCAGTGCGAGGAACCAGATGGCTCCCGTCCATTGCGCGATGACCGTGGCCGTGGCTGCGCCGCGCAGCCCCCACCCCGCAACGAAGATGAGCAGAGGATCGCCAATGAGGTTGATCATATTGAGACCAACCGTCACCAAGAGCGGTGTCCGGGTGTCCTGCATGCCCCGGTAGGCACCATGACCGACGGTCACGAGCAAAACGGCAGGAGCTGCCAGCGCCCGGATGCGCAGATATTCGCCTGCCGGCGCAAGCAAATCCGGGCCGGCCTGCATGACCGTGAGCAAGGGCTGCCACATCAGCTCGAGAAAGACGGTGGCGACCGCACCGATAGCCAAGGCCAAACCGATCGCCTGGGTCACCACGCGACCGGCTGCCTGCCGGTCTCCGCGGCCCCACGCCTCGGCCACCAGAGGCGTTGTTCCGTAGGCAAGAAAATTGAAGAGGGCAAAAGAGAGAGCGAAGACCGCCGTGTTCACCCCCAACGCGCCGAGTTCCGTTGATCCCAACCGGCCGACGAACGCAGTATCGACCAGGGAGACGAGCGGATCGGCCGCCAGCGCTCCGAGCGCCGGAACGGCTAGTCGAAGGATTTGGCGGTCGTGCGATCTACTGCGCATGACCGCTGATCACTGCACCGGTGAGGTCTTATCGGGGAACGGACACAAGTCAACCAGATCGCAATCGAAACAGCGGGGGGTTCGGGCCACACAGACGTCGCGGCCGTACTGAATGAGACGCATGGAGAGCCTTCCCCATTCGGCAGGCGGGAAGAGCGATTTCAGGTCGATCTCGATTTTGTCAGGATCCGGACTGGTAGCCAGCCCCAAACGATGCGATAACCGGCGGACGTGGGTGTCAACGGCGATGGCCGGTTGACCAAAGGCCTCGGCCAGAACGACACTGGCCGTTTTGCGACCAACTCCTCGCAGTTTCACCAACTCTCCGATGGTTTCCGGAACGACTCCGTCGAAGCGTTCGATCAGGTCACGGGACAGATCGACGATCGATTTCGTCTTTTGCCGGTAAAAACCCGTCGAGAAGATGATCTTCTCGACATCTGCCGGGTTCGCTTGCGCGAGCGCGAAGGGATTCGGATAACGGCGAAACAATTCTGGTGTGGCCCGGTTCACGTTTTCATCTGTCGTTTGTGCCGAGATGACCGTCGCCACCAGCAGCTGCCACGGATCGGTATACGTGAGCGCAGTGGCAATGACCGGATACCGATCCCGGAGACGGTTTCGAATCCGGCGAGCTCGCCCCCGTTCTGCGGAGGTTGGCCGGGTCCCATCAGCGCGGAGTCGAGGCTGCGTCACGATGAGCGATGGTAGTGGCCGCCGATCCAGGCACCTCCCCGCCGCGGCCCGGAAAGGGCGGAAATGGACCGGACGGCGCGGCCGGGTACGATGCATGCCGTGGATCTCCGAACGGCTATCAAATCCCTGGCAACGGTTGACGGCCCCATCCTGAAGGTGGACCGGTTCCTCAATCATCGGGTTGAGCCTGCTCTCATGTCCAGTGTGGGCCTCCAGTTCGCAACCCTGCTTGGTCCTCTAGGGCCAGACCTATTGCTCACCGCAGAGGCAAGTGGTATCCCTCCGGCCCTTGCAGCCGGGATCGAAATGGATCTTCCCATCGTGTATGCCAAGAAGTATCTGGGCCCGGGTGCTCGTTATACATTCTCCCGTGAAGTCGCCTCCCCAACCAAGGGAACCGAGTACCGCGTCGAGGTAGCTCGCCACGTCCTCGAGCCCGGGCTCCGGGTGGCCATCATCGACGACTTCCTGGCCGGGGGCCGAACCGCCGAGGCGCTCGGCGAAATAGCAGAAGAAGCAGGATGCACGGTGTTGGCTACAGCATTCGTCATCGAGAAGGCGTACACGGAAGGTAGAGCGCGCCTCGAAGCCCACGGCTGGCCGGTCTGGTCGTTGGTGCAGGTGGAATCGCTGGCAAACGGCGAGGTCCGGCTTGCTCCCTGAGGACATTGCCGGCCTCGTAGATCGCGTCCGGCGTCACTACGACGATGGCTGTTTCGCCTGCGGCCGGGAGAATCCGATCGGATTGCAGCTCGACCGGTTCTCACTGATCGATACCACTGTTGAAGCCTGGTTCGAGCCCCGCCCGGACTATCGCAGCTTCGTCGGCTCGCTGCATGGTGGAATCGCCGCCACCGCCCTCGATGAGATCCTCGCCTGGGCGGGAATTCTCAATCTGGGTCTCATGTCCGTAACCGCAACCCTCGACATTCGATATCGATCGCCGCTCACAACTCTTCATCCCATTTGTGTGCAAGGAAGGATCGATGATGTTTCGGGCCGTCGCCTGCGGGCGTCCGGTGAACTGATCTCCGACGGCCAAGCTGCCGTAACGGCTCGAGGGCTCTACGTGGCGACCGTCGAAGTAGATGACCTGCTCTCCGGTCACACCTCAGAGAGATAGAAACTCCGGTGCGCCGCCCTTCTGTCGCCTATATCGCCCTGGCGGGCGCGGCGCTTCTCTTCGGCGCCACCTTCGTCGTCGTCAAGGAAGCGGTCGCGGTGCTCCCTCCGCTGGCCTTCGTGGGCTGGCGCTTCTTGATCGGCGCCCTGGCCCTCCTTCTCCTCGGTATCCCGCGCGGGCGATCCATATGGCGGGACGGTCTGGTGGCGGGTGTGCTCCTGTTCGCAGGCTTTGCCCTCCAAACGGCCGGGCTGGCCGAGACCAGTGCCTCCAACTCTGGACTGATAACCGGGCTCTACGTTGTGTTCACTCCCCTGCTGGCGGCCGTCGTCGCCCGTCACGGCGTTGGCTTGGGCACCATCGCCGGAACCGCTACTGCTTTTGGAGGACTCGCATTGTTGACCGTTGGAGACGGTGTGACGTTCGCCGTGGGTGATCTGCTCACCGTCGGCTGCGCAATCGCCTTTGCCGGCCACATCGTTGTCTTGGCGCGGGTCGCTTTCCGCCACCCCGTCATCCCGTTCACCGCCATCCAACTGCTGGTCACCGCATTGCTCTCCCTGGCCGGCTCGGCACTCACCGAAGGATTTCCCCTCCCGAACGGTGAGGTGATGCCGGCCTTGCTCATGACCGGTTTGGTGGTGAGCGGCGGCGCATTCCTGCTGCAGGTATGGTCCCAGACGGTGATCGGACCGACCCGCACGGCCATCATCCTGGCCCTCGAGCCTGCCTTTGCGGCTGCCTTCGCTGCCTGGATCCTGTCCGAACGACTCGACACGCGAGGTTGGATCGGGGCCGCTTTGATCCTGACCGGTATCTATCTCGTCCTAGCCAATTCCGGCGACCGGGATGAACTCCCCGCCGCAGAGGCAATCACGCCGGCCCATTGAAGCCCCCGAGTTTTTCGATGGCCTGGTGGCGACGTTCCTCGCGTCGTACCACCTTCATGGTGAGCCGCAACAGGGCAATCAACCCAAAGATCACCAGCACGAGACCCGCGGCCAACTCGAGCCAGGCCGTATACGGGATATCGCAGGCTTGCAGACCATCAGGGCACATCCCGTAGCCGTCCCCGCCCTGAGCCAGATCGAGCAGGACGAGCAAGGGGACAACGGACACCAGCACCACGGCGATCAACAGCACGCCGACGACTATTCGAAGCCAGATCACACTCATGAACCGGAGGGTACCGCCTCCGAGTTCCCCTGCTTGTACAATCACCGAGCCGTGGAGCATTTTCGAGAGCCGTTCACCCCTGCCGAAGCCGCCATCCTGGCTCGATTCTTCACCAACATCGACCGCCCTGTCTTCGGGCTCATCAATCTTCCCGAGGTGGTGAAGGGAGCCCTTTTCGCCCGCTACAGCCGCAGTCCCAAATCAGTGCGGCGACTTTTTCTCGACGAGTTTGTAGCCAACGCCGAGACCGGCATCGAGACCATCGCAGCCCACCTCGACGGTGAAGACCCCCTGGTCGATCTTCGACGCGCCGAGCAGCTCTACGACCGCGTGTTCTTCGAGTACGGAGACGACTCGGTAGCGCAACTGGGCGGGGTTCACCTGGCGGTCGAGCAGGCGTCCAACGTCTTGACCAAAGTGCTCGAGTGGGGGCGTCTCGCCTCGTACCTCGAGCAGAGCACCCGCTACATCTACTACGACCAGAAACTCGGCGAACGATTCCGCTATCAGACGCCACCAGAAATTGCCGGGTCGTCGCTCTCCACCGAGTACACCGAGTACATGGACTGGTTGTTCGAAACGTACTCCCGGGTCGTCGCCACGATGACCGTTTTCTTCGAAAGACGATTCCCCAAGCAGGCAGGCGATTCGAATCTCGTCTGGAAATCGACGATTCGCGCTAAAGCTTGCGACACGGCCCGAGGGTTGCTCCCGGCTTCAACCCTCTCCAATGTAGGCATCTATGGGACGGGACAGGCCTACGAGATGGCGCTCCTTCGCATGCAGGCTCACCCCTTGGCCGAGGTGCGCCGGTACGGCGTCATGATGCTGGAAGAGCTCAGGAAGATGATTCCCTCGTTCTTGCGTCGAGTCGACCTGCCGGAGCGTGGGGTGCTTGCTTCGAGCTATCAGGCGCGGATTTCAGAAGAAATGCGCCGGATCGCCACAGGATTGAAGGCAGAACCAGAGCCACGCTCCATGGTGACTCTCGCCGACTGGGACCCGGATGCTGAGACCAAACTGGTGGCGGCCGCCCTTTATGCGGTGAGTGATTTGCCGGACGGCCAACTAGCAACGATCGCTAAACACCTCACGAGCGAAGAACGGGCCAAGATCATTGCGGCGTACGTTGGAGAACGCGGCAACCGCCGTCACAAACCCGGACGCAGCATGGAGAGAACTTCGTATCGTTTCGATATTCTGTGCGACTACGGCGCCTTTCGGGACCTGCAACGGCACCGCATGCTCACCCTTGAATGGCAACCCTTGTCGGCCCGGCTCGGCTACGACACGCCGGCGGATCTCGCAGAAGTCGAACCCTCCCTCGTCGCCACCTGGCAGGAAGCGATGGAGCGCGCCGGCGGCTTCTATGAAAAGGTCCGTCCGGTCGTCGGCATCGACGTGGCGCAGTACGTGGTGCCGTTCGCATTCAACGTGCGGTTCGTGATGCAAATGAATGCACGCGAGGCAATCCACCTGATCGAGCTTCGCACTCAGCCGGCCGGGCATCGCGGCTACCGGCTGGTATGTCAGGAAATGCACCGCCAAATTCGCGAGGTGGCCGGCCATCACCATATCGCCGACGCCATGCAGTTCGTCGACTACAGCGATCCGGACCTGGCACGCCTGGAGTCCGAGCGACGAGCAGAGGAGAGAAGACGTACCTAGTACCAATATTCCTTACTAGGTACTGGCTACTGAGTACTGAATGCTCATTTGTTCAGCGGAATCCTCAATACCAGGCAGTCTTCGGCGACTTCCCAGGTTGCCGACCCGACCAGCGAATAGTCGAGGTAATCCAATTCCGCCTGTTCGATGAAGCGGCGGCGCTCCTCGCCGGCCACCGGCGGCACGCCCCGCTCTTTCACGGCATCGGCCCGTTCTCGAAACCGCCGGACAAAGCCATCCACATCGAATAGCGCCATGTGACCTCCTGTTGATCTCGCGGCTCCAGGCTATCGCAACCGGTCGAGACGCTGCGGTCGCGCTCTGCGGTGGTGGTCCCACACTGCACTAACCTCCTGAGCGATGCTTGAACACCGGCTGATCATCGTCACCGGGAAGGGCGGAGTCGGTCGCTCGGCCGTCACCGCGGCGTTGGCGTTGCGCGCCGTCCATCTCGGCAAACGGGTACTGACTGTATCGATGACCGATCAAACCGGGCTGGCTTTGCACCTTGGAAGGGAACGTCTCGATTATGAGGCAAGCGAGATCCGTCCCGGCCTCCACGCACTCGCAGTGCACCGACCGGCAGCCCTCAACGAATACCTGAAGGTCCAGTTGGGAGTACCGAAAGTCACCCGGATGGGTCCCCTCGCCCGCGCTTTCGATGCGCTTGCGTCGACGGCGCCGGGAATCCGCGAGGTGGTCACCATGGGCAAGGTGCTCTGGGAGGTCCGCAAAGCTGCCTGGGATCTGGTGATCGCCGACGGCCCGCCGCTCGGACAAATCGGATCTCACCTCCGAGCCCCCCAAACGGTGACCGAACTGGTACCGGTTGGAAAGGTGCGCGAACAGGCAGACTGGATGATGGAACTTCTCGCGGATTCTTCCGTTTGCGGGATGCTGCTGGTCACGCTGGCTGAGGAGCTTCCCATCACCGAAACGCAAGAAGCTCTCACCTGGCTGACCGAACACCACGTGATCAGCCCTCCGCAGGTGGTAGCCAATCGAATCTTGCCTGCGCTCGATGCCTCAAGCAGGCAAATCAATGGGGCCGGCCCGGGCTCTGTGCAGGAAGCCGCCCTGATGCACACTGCGCTCCGCGCCGAGCAACAGAAGTGGCTCACCGAGTTGCCCCCCGACCTGCAACTTCCCTTCCTGTTCGGGCTCCTCACCCCTCCTGAGGTAGCGGCCCGACTGGCCGACGTGTGGGGGGAGGAATGACGTCCAAAGTGCTCCTCATCACCGGGGGCGGCGGGGTAGGCAAGACCACCTTGTCGGCGGCGTTGGCCGTCACCGCAGCGCGGAACGGAGTTCGCACCCTCGTCGTGACCATCGATCCTGCCAGGCGGCTCGCAACTGCCTTGGGACTGAAGAATCTCGGCTCCGAGCCCAGCCCTCACAAGAACGAGCCCAATCTCTGGGCAGCAATGCTCGACGCTTCCGCTTCGTGGAAAGCGATTGCCCACCGCCACGCTCCGGCCGACGTCGCAGACAGGTTGGTAGACAATCCGTTCTTTGAAGCCGCCACGCAACATTTCCCGGCCAGTCAGTCGTACGCATCAGCCGAGGAGATGGCGAACTATGTCGAAACCCGAGCATGGGATCTGGTCGTGATCGACACACCCCCTTCGGCGGGGGGCATCGAATTCTTCTCAGCACCCGCCGAGATGCGCGACCTGGTAGGAGGGCGCCTGCTGCGCTGGCTGACCGGTGGGGCACTTCCGGGGCGGCGCACTCTCTTCACCCTCACGGCCCGACCCGCTCTCCGCATAGCCGGAGCGGCGCTCGGGTCTGATTTGTTGGAGAGGGTTGCGGAGTTCCTCATGGACATGCGGACCATGTACGACGGTTTGGCCCGTCGCGCGGTCCAGATTGAACAGCACTTCCGGGACGCACGCACGGTGGTCGTGACAACCGCCGATCCGGCTCCGCTACGGGAAGCAGCCCGCTTCTATCGTGAACTCCCCGACCGGGTTCCCGATCCGGACGCCATCGTGTTCAACCGGGTCTTGCCGGATGGATGGCACAACCCCAAGCCACCTACCGACGGACCCTTGATCGAGAACCTGGTTCGGTGGGGAGCCGAGGCGCACCGGCAGACTGAAGTGCGAAAGGAATTCGCAGCGCTCTGGAAGACGGACATTGCCACCGTTCCGTGGCGCCCCAAAACTCCAACGACCCTGGACGACCTGGCCGCTTTGATCGCCAAAGCCAAGGGCTTGAACCTGGAACGCCTGGGGGTCGTGCCGCAATAGGTCACGAGTCACCGAAGGATCATCTCAGACTGGAAACTGGAGACTCAGACGACGGCCTTCTGCCCCAGCAATTCCCGCAGTTCGGCGTACAGCGCCGAACGAGGCTCGACGCAGTGCTCATTCGAGAGCTTCCAGACCTTATGGCCCGTCTCCGAGGTCATATGCAGATAGACCGGAGCGTTACCTGGGTGGTTGACCAGAATCTCCTTCAACCGTTCGACCATATTCGGCGACAACAGGGTGGCTGGTACTTCAAGCCGCACGGCGCTGTCACTTCGCAGTTCCGGTTCGCGAACTTCCTGGGCGATGACCTTCACGTCATCACCGCGGTTGTCGACCCGGCCGGTGATGATCACGATGGCGTCCTCGCGGATCATGGCCCCGGTTGCCATGACGACTTTCGGGAAGGCGACTACCTCGACGGACCCTTCGAGATCCTCGAGCTGGAAGAAGAGCATGGGATCACCCTTCCGGGTGAACCGCCGGGTGATGGAACCCACCAGCCCGCCGATGGTTACCGTCGAGCCGTCCGACTGGTCGGTCAACGCCGGAATACTTGCGGTAACGGCTTGTCGGAGGGCATGCTCAACGCCGAAGAGCGGGTGATCGGAAACGTAGAGGCCGAGCATCTCCTTCTCGAAAGCGAGTCTGGTTCGCTTATCCCAGGTCAATTCCGGGATCTCGATGTCCTCGCTATCCCCGCCTGCGCTCTGCGCGCCGAACAAGCTGTACTGACCCATATCCTCGTTTCGTCTCCGGCTGAGCGTCGCATCGAGGATTTGCTCGTAGACCAGGAGAAGCCCGCGGCGAGCCGGCGCAACTGAATCAAAAGCGCCGGCCTTGATGAGCGACTCGATGGTCCGCTTGTTCAGGGCCGAGGCATCGACCCGGTTGACAAAATCCTGGAAAGACTCGAAGGCTTCGCCTGCCCGACGCGCTTCGATGATCTTTTCGACGACACCTTCGCCAACATTGCGAATCGCAGACAACCCGAAGGTGACCGCGCCGTCGCGAACGGTGAAGTCCGTATCGGATCGGTTGACGTCCGGGACCAGCACCTTGATGCCCGAGGTGCGACATTCGTTGAGGTAGATCGCCGTTCGATCCTTGTCCCGCTTCGTAGATGTGAGCAGGGCAGCCATGTACTCAGCGGGATAGTTGGCTTTGAGCCAGGCCGTCTGATAGGCGACGTACCCGTAGGCGGCAGAGTGGCTCTTGTTGAAACCGTATCCGGCGAACGGTTCGACCGCATCCCAGAGGTCCTTGCCGAGTTTTTGGTCGTGACCCTGTGCGATACAACCCGCGACGAACTTCTCCCGCTCCTGTTCCATGATGGCCTTGACCTTCTTGCCCATCGCTTTGCGGAGGGTGTCGGCCTCAGCCATCGAGTAACCGGCGAGTTCGCGAGCGACCTGCATGACCTGTTCCTGATACACCATTATCCCGTAGGTCGACTCGAGGAAAGGAACCGTGGCCGGATGGGGATATTCAACCGGTTTGCGGGCATTCTTCCGATCGGCGTATTCGTAGTGCATGTTCTGACCCATGGGGCCCGGGCGGAAGAGGGCGTTGACCGCAACGATGTCGTCGAAGCTCTCCGGTTCGAGGCTCCGGATCAGGGATCGCATGGCATTGCCCTCGAGTTGGAAGACCCCGATGGTGTCGCCCCGCCTGAGCATCTCGAAGGTGATTGGATCGTCGAGCGGAATGTGGTCGACGTCGATCTCCTCACCTCGCGACTCCTGAATCAACTCGACGGCCCGCTCAATCGTGGAAAGGTTGCGAAGCCCAAGGAAGTCCATTTTGAGAAGGCCGAGGGCTTCTATTCCGTGCATTTCATATTGCGTGACGATCTCGGCGCCCTCTCCCTTCCGCTGGATCGGCACAATGTCGGTCAGCGGCTGGGCTGAGATGACCACTGCCGCGGCGTGGATTCCGTCCTGTCTGCGTAAGCCCTCCAATCCACGGGCAGTGTCGACCACCCGCTGCACATCCGGATCGGAGGCATAGGCTTCTCTGAGCGGTGCCGCGTTTGAATGGAAATCCCTGATCGCCGGGTCGGCCCCCGGTCCCGGGTCAACGAGACACTGGTTGAGATTCGCCTCCTTGCCCAGGATGGGAGGCGGCATCATCTTCGCGACACGGTCGCCAAGGCCATAGGGATAGCCGAGCACCCTGGCCGAATCGCGAATAGCTTGCCGACCTTTGATGGTGGAGAAGGTCACGATCTGGGCGACGTGGTCGGTTCCGTACCTCTCGCTTGCATAACGAATCACATCGGAGCGATACCGCTCATCGAAGTCCATGTCGATGTCCGGCATCTCCCGCCGACCCGGGTTCAAGAAACGTTCGAAGATCAAGCCGTATTCGAGCGGATCCAGATCGGTGATCTGGAGGGAGTAGGCGATGATCGATCCGGCCGCGCTCCCCCTTCCTGGACCGGTTCTGATCTTATGTTCGCGGGCGTAGCGAATGAGATCCCACACGATCAAGAAGTACGCCGGGAAGCCCATTTCGTCGACGATGCGCAGTTCATGTTCGATACGATCCGTGATCTCCGGCGTGAACGACTCTCCGTATCGCCGATGGGCACCCTCGAAAACCAACTCGCGCAGATACGTGGACTCGGTATGTCCCTCAGGGACCGGGAAATGCGGGAGCAGCATCTTTCCGAATTCCATCTTCACGTCGGCCCGCTCTGCAACCCACAGGGTGTTGTCGCACGCATGCGGAAAACCGTCATTTGGGAACAGGGCCCGCATCTCCCGGGAGGTCTTCAGATAAAACTCCCGACCGCCGAACTTGAACCGATTCGGTTCGTCTATGGTCGATCCGGTCTGGATGCACAACAGGACATCGTGCGCTTCCGCTTCGTCCTGATAGGTGTAATGGGAATCGTTTGTTGCCAGCAGCGGGGCGTTCAGTTGTTTGGCTATCTCGACCAGGTCGGGAAGAATCCGCTTTTGTGGCTCGAGCCCATGATCCTGCAGTTCGATGAAGAAGTTGTCTCTGCCGAAGATATCTTGATAGCGGGCGGCAGTGCGCAACGCTGCTTCGAAGTCCCGGATCTGGCCCTGATTGCCTTCTTCACTTGACGCATCCGGGGCCAACAGCTGCGCGACCGGTCCACCCAGACAGCCGGAGCCGGCAATGATGCCTTCCGAGTGCTCCGAAAGCAGCTCGAGGTCCATACGCGGTTTGTAGTAGTACCCCTCCAGATAGGCACGGCTCACCAATTTGATCAGGTTCCGATAGCCGGTTTCGTTCTCAGCCAACAACGTCACGTGGTGACGAACATTTTGGTTGCGCGGCGGCCGATCGAACCGGGATCCGGGCGTGACGTATGCCTCAACCCCGATGATCGGCTTGATGCCCTCTTCGACGGCCGCTTTGTAGAAGTCGACGGCCCCATACAGAACACCGTGGTCGGTGATCGCCACGGCAGGTTGCCCATCCCGCTTGGCGGCCTTCACTACCTCATGAACTCGCGCCGCCCCGTCGAGCATGGAGAATTCGGTGTGCAAGTGGAGGTGCGCGAAACTGTCCGAAGCCACCGTCGAAGGATCTCCTCAAAGAATTACACAGCTGGGATTCGTACCATACCAGGCGCGCTTCCTCTGCTCCCAGCCATCGGAGCCGCGTTCGGTGCGCGTCGGTCGGCCGCACCGGGTAGTTCTAGTATCGTTCGGTCTGATCGAGCTAATTCCACTCGCGGACAAGCGATTCGGCATCGGAGATGCAAAACAGGCGCGGTCCGGGCCGTCAACGAGGGAGAAATCATGCGGATAGGAATGCTGACCGGCGGAGGCGACGTACCTGGCCTCAACCCGTGTATCAAGGCCGTCGTAAACCGGGTCGCGGAGGAAGGCCACGAGGTGATCGGCATTCGCCGCGGCTGGTCCGGCCTGCTGAATCACAACCCGGACGATCCGGAATCGGCAGCTCGCAACTTTCGTCCTCTCGACCCGCAAGTGGTCCGGACCATCGACCGTACCGGCGGCACGATGCTGCACACGTCGCGCACCAATCCCCAGCGAGTACGACCACCGGATGTACCAGACTTCCTGGCCGAACAGGCCATCGGAGACGGGCCGTTCGATTTCACCGACCATATCAAAGCTGTTCTGGAAGATCAGAAGATCGACGTTTTGATTCCTATCGGGGGCGACGACACCCTCTCCTACGGCATGCGAATGCACGAGGAGGGTGTGCCCGTCATCGCCGTTCCAAAGACGATGGACAACGATGTACACGGAACTGAGTATTGCATCGGGTTCTCAACCGCAGTGACCCGTGGGGTTGACTTCATCACGAATCTCCGCACCAGCACCGGCTCGCACGAACGGATTGCCGTGGTTGAACTCTTCGGAAGAAACAGCGGAGAAACGGCGCTGGTCACCGCCTACCTGGCCGGCGTCGACCGAGTGCTCATCTCCGAGGTTCCCTTCGATATCGACACGTTGGCAGACATGCTGGTCCGTGACCGAAGCAACAACCCGAGCAACTATGCCATGGTGGCCATCTCTGAGGGAGCCAGCATCGTCGGTGGTGAAGTCATCGAATCCGGCCAACCGGACGCGTACGGTCACCGCAAGCTCGGAGGCATCGGGGCGGTCACCGGTGAGCTCCTGAAAGAGAAAACGGGCATCGGCATCATCGAGCAGCAGGTGGCCTATCTGATGCGATCGGGCAGCCCGGATTCGCTCGATTTGATGGTTGCGATCAACTACGCCGTCATGGCCGCCGACCTGGCCATGGAGGGCTCGACCGGCCGCATGGTC
>JAHEDM010000266.1 GCA_024641205.1 Actinomycetes bacterium | reverse complement strand
GAGTAACCCAGGCCCGCCATGAACCCCCGCAACCGTCGCTCGTTGATTTGTTCCTTTGTCAGGCCCCCGCCGGGGCCCACCGGCAATGTCTCCGGGATCTTGTCGTACCCGTGCATTCTGGCGATCTCCTCGACGACGTCTGCCGGCCGGCGCACGTCGGGTCGGAAAGTGGGAACCGTGACAACCAGAGGATCTTCTCCCTCGGTCTCGAAACCGATCCAGGCAAGAAGATCGACCACCGTGTCGCGAGGGAGTTCGATACCAAGGAGGCGAGGTATTTCAGTCAAAGCCAGGTCGATCTGCCATGGCTCGATGATCTCCGGATAATTGTCCTGGGCGCCCGCCACCGCCGTTCCGCCTGCGTGCTGGACCAGCAAAGCAGCGGCGCGCTCTGCGGCGCGACCGGGCAGATTGGGGTCGACCCCGCGCTCGAATCGAGAAGATGCCTCGGTTCGGAGATCGTGCCGCTTGGCCGTGAACATGACGCTCGGAGGGTCGAAGTGAGCTGCCTCGATGAGCACCCGGGTTGTGTCTTCTCCAACCTCGCTGGTCTCGCCGCCCATGACTCCGGCGAAGGCAACTACCCCGGACGCATCGGCTATCACCAGATCGAACTCAGACAACTCGCGGTCAACGCCGTCGAGCGTCCTCAACGTCTCACCCGATTCGGCCCGCCTGACGATGATCTCTTCACCTCCGACGTGTTCCAGGTCGAATCCGTGGATGGGTTGGCCCATTTCCAGGAGCACATAATTGGTGATGTCCACGATGTTGTTGATGGGCCGCACTCCGGCAGAGCGAAGGCGGAGTTGCATCCACAGCGGGCTCGGCGCCACGGTCACGTCCCGAACCTCCCGGCCTACATACCGCGGACAGCCCCTTGGGTCATCGAGGGTCACCTTCACGCGCGAGGCGGGTTCCTCTTCGACCAACGAAGCGCTCGGTACTCGAACGGGAACCCGGTAATAGGCGCCGAGGTCGCGGGCGATACCAAGCATCGACATGGCGTCGGGCCGGTTGGGAGTAATCGAGAGGTCGAAAACAACGTCGGGCAGCGGGACCAGGTCGGCGAAACTGGTTCCTACTTCGATCGCAGGGTCGAGCACCATGATCCCGGTGTGATCGTTGCCTAGGCCGAGCTCAGCGGCTGAACAGATCATCCCGTGAGATTCGATTCCTCGAAGCGTTCGTACGCCCACTTTCAATCCGCCGGCCAATACTGCCCCGGGGACCGAGACCGGCACGATGGCGCCTGCTTCAAAGTTCCAGGCTCCACACACAATGTCCTGAGGATCGCCACCCGTGGTCACCCGACACAAACGAAGTTTGTCGGCGTTGGGGTGGGGGAAGACATCCTCGACCCGGCCCACCACCACGCCGGAGAATTGGAGCTCCAATACTTCGTACCCCTCCACTTCGTGTCCGAGGCTGCTGAACACCTCGGCCAGCTCGTCGGGATCCTCGACAGGAACATCGACGTACTCGCGCATCCAGCGCAACGACACCTTCATGAGAATTGCCTCAATACGCGCGAGTCGTTCTCAAAGAAGTGCTTGATGTGATTGATCCCATGTCGCACCATCGCAAGGCGTTCCGCTCCGACCCCAAACGCGAAGCCGGAATACTTCGCTGAGTCGTAACCGACCGCCTCGAGCACGTGGGGATCGACCACCCCGCAGCCGAGCAATTCGATCCACCCGGACCCCGAACAAACCCGGCACCCGGATCCGTCACAGTTGAAGCAGGAGACGTGCATTTCGGCGGAAGGCTCCGTGAAAGGGAAGAAATGTGGGAGCAAACGAATCTTGCGCTCGGATCCAAGAAACTCGCGCATGAAATATGCCAGCGTGCCCTTGAGATCGGCCATCGTGATGTGCTCGTCGACTGCCAGCCCCTCGATCTGGTGGAAAACGGGAGAATGCGTTGCGTCGAGGGTGTCGGTCCGGTAGCACCGTCCGGGAGCGACGATATAGACCGGCGGGTCGTGCTGTTCCATGTACCGCACCTGCATGGTGGAGGTCTGGGTCCGGAGCAGGAGCTCGTCATCCGGGTCTCCGTACCCGACGTACATGGTGTCTGATTCGAGACGGGCCGGATGAGTCGGCGGAGTGTTGAGTGCGTCGAAGTTGTGCCAGGCCGTGTCGACCTCAGGTCCCGTTACGACCCCGTAGCCAAGGGATACGAAGATGTCTGCGACTTCCTCGAGCGTCTGCGTGACGAGATGGTGCCAGCCGCTCCCGAGGGCGCGGGCAGGCAACGTAACGTCGACCCGGTCACCGAGAAGGAGGTCGTCTTCGACTGCCCGCTCGAGTTCGGCTCGCCGCGCCGCAATGAGTGCGGTGAGCTGCTCATTCGCCTGGTTCAACCGGGCGCCGGTTGCCGGACGCTCTTCCGGGGGTAGAGAGGCCAGCGATCGACGGGATTCCGCGATCAGTGATTTACGGCCCAGAAGGTCGTTTTCGACTTCCTTGAGAGCCTCCAGGTCGATTGCCGACCTAATCCGGTCGGGGGCAACAGTCAGCAGGTTTTTGAGTTGGTCCATCGGTCGGGCAGGTTAGTCGGGACTTGCCACGTCTTTGGCGGTCTTGGCCAGCTCGTAGGCAAGCAGCGAACCGGCCACTGCCGCATTCAGGCTCTCGGTTTGACCCGGCATCGGAACCGTGATCAGCAGGTCGGCTTGTTCTATGACGTCGATGGGAAGGCCCGCCCCCTCATCGCCGATCAGGAGAGCGCAGCGCTCCATCCCGCGAAGCCGCTCCGGCGACTCTCCGCCTCGGACCACTGCGGCAACGACCGTGAAACCGCGCGCCCGCAACCAGTCACCCGAAACAGCATCCAGCTTTTCGATTGGAGTTCGGAAATGGGCCCCGGCCCCTGCGCGCAGAACCTTAGGCGACCAGGGATCGGCCGTCCCGGGCCCGCTGAGAAAACCGAGCCCGAACGCAGCCGCAGAGCGGATCAGGGTCCCGACGTTCCCGGGATCCCCAACTCCAAGAGACACGATGACCGAGCCAGAGACGATTGGCTGATCAGCCGGGACCACCATGATGGCGGCCGGGCCGCGCGGGTGCTTGGTACCGGCCAATTTCGCCATGATGGGTTGCGCCACCAACAACAGATCCGCATCCAGCCCGGCCATCAGTGCTTGTGTCGCCTCGTCTTCTTCGCAGATAAATACCGTTTCGAGGCCGGCCGCCGCCGCGACCGCCTCCTCGAGAAGGTGAAAGCCTTCCAGCAGCGTTCGACCCGTCTCGACGCGCCTGCGAGTCCGATGGAGCCGGATCGCCTCGGCAACGCGCTGGTTGCGAGACGAGCGAACCCGCTCCATCAATCAGCTCTTCGGGGCAGCCAGTTCGGCCAACTGGGCAAAAGCCGCCGGATCGTTGACCGCCATGTCGGCGAGCATCTTTCGGTCGACCTCGACCTCGGCGGCCTTGAGCCCGGCGATCAGCTGCGAATACGTTGTCCCGTTCTGGCGGGCAGCTGCGTTGATGCGCTGTATCCATAGACGCCGGAACTCGCCTTTGCGGGCTCTACGGTCACGATACGAGTCCTGCATCGCATGCATGACCTGCTCGTTGGCAGCCCGAAACCGGCGACTTTTCGCTCCCTTGTAACCGCTCGCCCGGTCGAGGACTTTCTTGTGCTTCTTCTTGGCGTGCACAGCGCGT
>JAHEDM010000017.1 GCA_024641205.1 Actinomycetes bacterium | reverse complement strand
CCCCCGCTGGCACCGGTCCACGCCATGAATGCCAGGGCCGAGTCTGCAGCGATTGGCGCCAGTTGAGCGTGAGATGGGCCGAGGGCGCGGATCGACCCCATACTGTCCCCATGGACGGCAACGGCTTCCGCTCTCCCGTTCGACTCTTCCGTCCAGGGTCGGGTCAGGCTCAGGAGAGCATCAATGGATTCAGGCTCGTCGGCCGGAGGAGGCGGGAGGTCGGGGAGGGCTACCGCTTGCACTTTGGGACGGTCCGGGGCCGGGAAGTCTGCCTTGTCGGCGTGATACGTGGCAAAGGGATAGGCCGGTTCCCAATCCATGAGCACCAAGGGGAGTTCGAGCATGAGTGGATCGATGCCCTGCGCCTCTGAAAGGTCTTCGCCACGCACTACCCGTTCGTAGGCCGTGACGGTCCGGGCGGGTCCTTCCGGAAGGTAGGGCGACAATTCCTCCCATGTGTGGCGCGAGGCCGCCACCTCGGGTAGTGGGCCGAGCGTGAACCGCCCCGCTCCCTCGAAGACCATCGGTCCGGCCCATTCTCCGGGTGCCTCGAGGGCCAGCCGGTATTCGATGTGGTCGGCGATCGCCCAGAGTTGCTTGCCCCGGTCCACCGCATGCCGGCAGCGGCTTTTCAGGTCGACCAAGCCCTCCCAATCGTGTCGACCGCAGAGGCCGTCCACCAGCTTGAGAAGCTTGGCCGGGTCGCCCTCTTCGACTGCATCGGCGAGAGTCGTTTGATCGGTGATTGCTCGCGCTCCTTGCTAACTGAAGGGAGCGTAGTGGTGAGGCCACCTTGTTCCCCCTCCCGCCGGCGGGAGAGGCAAGACACGTGTTTTCAACCGGACACTTCACCCGGTTCCGGGCCGGTCGCGATCGGCATTCCGGGGGTTGTGCACCACTCGCTCCACGAGCCGGGGTAAAGCAGCGGGGCGGGTAATCCGGCGACCACTGCTGCCAACACATTGCTGCAGGCCGTCACACCGCTGCCACAATAGGTGATGACTGATTGCCGGCCTCCCAGGCCTAGCCTCGAGAACCTCTCGGAGAGCTCCGAAGCCGGCAGGAAGCGTCCGTCCTTGGCCGTGTTTTCTGCATACGGAGCCGAGATTGCAGTGGGGATGTGGCCGGCCACCGGATCGACCGGATCCTCATGGCCCGCGTAACGCTCGGGTGCCCTGGCATCGAGCAAGACCACGGACCCCAATTGCCCGTTGAGCTCCCGGCTGGTGACCATGTCATCGGTGCGCTCCCGAGCTACGAAGGTCTCGGTCGGCCAGGCCGGGACCTCAGCGCTGGTAGGCAATCCCGCCCTCCACCAGGTGCTGTATCCGCCATCCAAGACATGCACCTGGTCATGGCCGAGATGACGGAGCATCCACCACAAGCGGGCGCTTACCGACCCCGCAGAGTCGTCATAGACGACTACCCGATGGTGGTTCCCGATACCCTTGCTACCCAAGAGTTCAGTGAATCGGTGAGCATCTGGCAGGGGGTGACGGCCGGGTCCTTCCGGGGCACAGAGATCACTATCCAGATCCAGGAAGATCGCGCCCGGGATATGGTGCCGTCCGTATTCAGCCCTTCCCTCGGTGGGGTCGGCCAGGTACCAGCGGGTGTCGACTATCCGAAGGTTCTCATTGGCCAGTTGTTCGCCCAATTCTTCAACGGAAATCAGGGGATTCAACATGACAACCAGTATGTCAGAGTCCCTTTCGACGTGCCGCCGGTTTGACGCGATAGTGATAATTTTCGCGTTTCACGTGGCACGGGGACATCCATATGGATAGTAAGTGGATAGTGGTCTGAAACGATCGCAAACAGCGTGAGGCCGGGGAAGGGCTGCACAGGCTCATGGGATTGGCAAAGCAATACGGCGCCAAGATCGCCATCGGGACCGACCTTGTCGGCTCACTGGAAGCCAAGAAGCAGCAGGCCTATGAGCTGACCAGTCGCCTGGAATGGTTCACGCCGGCCGAAATCCTCGCCCAGGCGACCGCCAACAACGCCGAGCTGATGTCGTGGTCTGGCCCGCGCAACCCCTATCCCGGCAAGCTCGGCGTGATCGAGGAAGGCGCCTACGCCGATATCCTGCTCGTTGACGGAAACCCCTTGCGGGATCTCGAGCTCTTCAACGACCCAGAGAAGAACCTCGCTCTGATCATGAAGGACGGCAGCATCTACAAGAACAGCCAATGAATTCAGCACGCCCGGAGGGACTCGAACCCCCAACCTTCTGATCCGTAGTCAGTGCGGGATGATTCCGTGACGTCGGGATTCGCGTTGGAAACGTGCGCTGACCTGCGGCTTCTCCACCGGTTGCTTTGGGTTGTCACCGATCAGTTCCGGTCGCGTCCTCGGATCGACCGCCAATTGCGAGGCGACGTCGAAAGGCTTCTCAGTCTTCCGGCATGCGGTGGCCAAGGCCGTATTGGATGATGGCGTCGTACTGCTCGCTGAGTGAGGTCGCGTAGATGATGTCTTCGGAGTTGTACGCCACTCTCCGGTTACTGAAGATGGGGTCGTCGAGCGGCAGGAACACGGTCTGGCCGGGCCACGTCTCCGCCATGATCCGGTTGATTTCGTTGTCGGGAGAAGCACTGGCCAAGATGTCCCACGGGGTTCCGCCGGCACCTGGTTCCAGCACCGTCTGGGCCGAACTCAACTCGACCGCGATGATCGATCCGTTCACTACGGTGCTCTCATGGGCCAGATAGTCGCCCATCCACTCCTGTTCGGTACCCATGAGATGGGACTTCTGGGCGTGATGGCCACCGATATTGACAACGGTACTGCACGAACACTCGGCCACCCGCTCGTCGGCCAGTTGCTTGATGATCTCTTCTCGCGCCTTGGACGCGGCATCGCCATCCTTGGCACGGACGTCGATGCTGGCCAACTCCACCTCGACTATCTCCACCACCTGGTCGTACCAGTCGGCACCCCACGACTCCACGAGGGTGGAGCGATCTTCCTCCAGAGCGACCAGCAACGTCTCGATCCGCTCGGTTTGGACGTCCGAGGGGGCATCGGGGTAGTCCTTTCCTAGTGACCCGTCAACCGGTCCGGGGGTTGGCAGGTGCTGGGCCAGGTACTCGAGCACCGATTGGAAACTCCCGGCTCCCCCGTACCACTCCTCGTTCGCGTCGATCCCACGTACGTGGATCTGTTCATCGGGAGCGAGGGTCTCGTTATAGGCGCGGATCGCAGAAAGCTTGCGTTGGTAGAAGGGGGGCGGTTCCCACTCGGGAACGAAGAGCCCGCCCTGGATGTAGTCATCGAGGAGCCAACCGACCATCTGCGGCGCCTCGATCAACAACTGGCGAAACCCCTCGTTGTGGAGCTCGCTCAGGAGGTCTGCCACGAAAGCCCAATGCTCACGCAGATGGTGGGTCTCACCCAGAAGCACCACCCTGTTGTCGGCCAGCCGGGAAAGAATCTCGGTCGGGATCATCGCCCCCTCGAAAGCCACCCCGTCGCGTTCGACCACCGCCAACAACTCGTCTCGTGTCACGTCGGCGGTGGGAGAACAACCGGCCACGCCGATCGCAATGATCGACGCCACAACGGCGGCTACGGTTCTCAAAGAGCTCCGCACATTCGACCCTCTCGACGCCATTCTGCCCGCAAACCTGGCGATTTAGCCTATTCCTCTGCGGTTCGAGGATCAAGGAGCCGGTTCCGCCCGATCGACGGGGAGAGGACACGCCAATCAACGGATGAGCGATATACACCGATCTCGAAACCACCCCGATCCGCCCTTGGGACTGGTATCAACCTGAAGAAATTGAGATCCTCGACGACCTCGAACCCCAGCGGTGGTATCAGATCTGGCCAGACCCACCACTCGGTCGATAGCTTCACCCCCATGTCCTGCATCGTCCTCACCGACCTACAACGTCGCCTCCTTCACCGCCCTCAGCCGAGGACCCCGCAAGATCAAAGACCTCGACGATGGTGAGGTCCTCGACGAGCTACGCCGCTGGGGGATCGGGCCACGCTCTCCTTGTGCCGCCTATTAGTGGCTCCGCAAGAATCACCAGCGGAAGAGGACCTTGGCGAGGGTTCTCCAGTAGCGCATACCTCTCTTGCGTGGGTACCACGCTCCTAGGAGCCTCGACGTTGGCCTGGGCAACCGGGCCGTGGTGATGCTCTTGGCGTAGCAGTAGGTGGTGCGAATTCCGTCGGCGCCAAAGTTGGATCCGTAGCCGGATTCGCCGATACCACCGAAAGACACTGTGGGAACGATGAAGTTGATCCCGACATCGTTGACGGCCACCGTCCCCGACTTCATCTGTGAGGCAAACCGCGCGGCCCGGCTGCGATTCTTCGACCACACCGACCCGTGCAACCCGAAGCGGGTGTCATTGGCCATACGGAGAGCAGCGGCGTCATCTGCTACCCGCATGATGGGGATCACCGGGCCGAACGTCTCATCCTTGACGATCGTCATGGTGTGGTCGACGTCCACCAGGAGGGTCGGCTCGTAGTAGATGCCGGTTTTGGTGAGCGCCCTTTTTCCACCGCGGAGTACCCGGGCGCCCTTGTCTATGGCGTCCTGCACGTGTGCCTCAATGATCGTCAGCTGGGGAGGATTGATGATCGGTCCGATGTCCCGCTTGTCCTCGGTGGCCACTGCCACCGAGTCGAACGCCTTATCGAGCTCCTGGAGGAACTCGTCGTAGACGGCATCGACCACGTAGAGGCGCTCCACGGCGATGCAGGTCTGACCGGCGTTGACCATCCCACCCCACACGGCCGCCCGGGCCGTCTGTTTGAGGTCGGCGTCGTCCAGCACCACCATCGCGTCGTTGCCACCCAGCTCGAGCACGACCGGCGTCAGCCGCTTGGCTGCCTCGGCGGCCACCAGCTTGCCAACTCTGGTTGATCCTGTGAACGAGAGAACGTCAACCGCACTCTCGGCCAATGCTGAGCCCAAGGTGCCGTCACCGTGAATCACCTGGATCAGGTCCGACGGCAATCCTGCCTGCTCGGCCAGATCGACCAGCAACTGTCCGGTGAGTGGTGTGACTTCAGATGGTTTGAGTACCACCGAACATCCCGCCGAAAGGGCAGTAATCGTCGGGATCATCGCCAGGAAGAAGGGGTAGTTCCAGGGGGTGATCACGCCGGCCACACCGCGCGGGTGATATTCCGTCCAACCCCCCGTGCTGACAAACGGCCAGGACCTTCCCCGCCGGGGACGAAGCAGCTTCTCAGCGTTGCGGATGTAGTAGTCCATGACCGTGAGGGCGGTCACCACATCGAGGGAGTAGGCCTCGGTCAGTGGCTTGCCTGCTTCCGAGCGTACCACCTCGGCAATGTGCTGGCCCTTGGCGAGGACTACCTGCTTGAACCGCTTGAGAACGGCGCGCCGTTCTTTGTCGCTGAGCAGCTTCCACTCGTCGAAAGCCTTTCTCGAGCGCTCAACGACGGCGGGTACCTCTTCAGGCAGGGTTACGGGAACTTGCCCGATGGGTAGCCCGGTGCGGGGATCGTAGGAGGTGAGCATATCGGTCATCGTCTACTCCGGTTCTCTGTTCGCACGATCATATGCGCGTGCGGACCGTTTGTGACGACCCCCCTATCCAGAACCCCCCTACCTCAGGACCCCCCTACCCCAGGGGCTCCGCCGCTGCAGTACCTTCTCAAGGGGGGACTATCTGTGCTGGTGCGGTACTTTCCCTCCGAGGGGGGCTATCTGTCGTCAACGCTCCCTTGGAGGGCCTATCCGCCACCGGCTGCTGAGGCGGAGGCTTCCCAGGCTCGGACGATGATATGCCAGCTCAACATCACCGCTTCGAGAGGAACGGGAAGGTCGGCCTCGATCCCGATCTGATTGAACGAAGCAACCCCTCCATCCAGGCGAGCAACTTCGTCGCCCCCCAGCTCAATCGACCACTTGCGAAAGGTCATCGACCTGGGCCGCAGTTCGTAGCCAAAGCTATCTCCGGTCAGATCCCAGGCCCGGCCCAGCCAGTTTTGCCGTTCAGCGCGGGCCAGCACCTCGTCCCGTTCGGTCAGCGCAACGACTCCCCACCCGTCGGGACTGATGAGCCAGCGGCGCCCGTCATTGAGCTCAACCTCGGATGTCCGTCGCCACACGTTTCTGTGAACAACGGCGATGAGGGCGCCGTCCTTTCTCAGCTCCCAGGTACGCGAAAAGACGGTGCTGCGCATCTCGCCGATCCCGCCGAAAGGGATGATCCGGGTGGGGATGCGCTCAACCATTCTCCGCTCTCAGGCGGGCGGGTACTCCTCACCGGATGGGTCTTCCGGCGTGGCTTCTTCGACGGAGGATTCGTCTGCTTCGGTCTCCAGGTCTGACGCAGTGCGGCCGACGGCACGCTGGAATGCGTCGCCGATCTCCTGGAAGGTTGCTCCGAACGCAGCCAACAGGGAGTTGGCCGCCGTCTTGGCTTCGTCCTTCACCTCGGCGTCCCTGAAGGCATTGCCAACCGAGGAGAATGCGGTGTCGAGCTCGTCTGCCACTTTCTTGAAAGCCTTCTCGGACTCTTCGGTTGTTTCTCCACCGCCTTCTCGCTCCGCTTCGAGCTTGCGATAGTGATCGCGGAATCTGTAGCCCAGCTCGGTGAACTTCTCTCCGACTTCTTTCCACGCCGACTCGACGTCACCCATGGCCGCTCCTTTACTATCGGGTCAATGCGACTGCACCTTCTCGATGCTACCTACGAATTGTTCCGGGCGTTCTTCGGAGGAGGCCCGGATCGTCAAGCCCCGGACGGCCGGGAGGTGAAGGGCGTGGCAGGCCTCATCGAATCGACCTTGTCGCTGCTGCGGCAATCGGACGTTACGCACCTGGGGGCGGCTACCGACCAGGTGATCCGGTCGTTTCGCAACGACCTCTATGACGGTTACAAGACGGGAGAGGGCTTGGATCCGGACATCCTGGCGCAGTTCCCGCTGGCCGAGCGGGCCCTCGAAGCGCTCGGGGTAGTGGTGTGGAGGATGGAAGAGTTCGAGGCCGATGATGCCTTGGCAACAGCCGCCTTGCGATTCTCCGACGAGGTCGAACAGGTCGTGATCCTCACCCCGGACAAAGATCTGGCCCAGTGCGTGGTGGGGGACCGGGTGGTTATGTTCGATCGGCGGAGGGAAATCACGATCGATGAGGACGGCGTGTGGGAGAAATTTGGCGTTGGCCCTGAGTCGATACCCGACTACCTGGGATTGGTGGGCGACACAGCCGACGGCTTTCCCGGCGTCCCCTCGTGGGGAGCTAAGTCTGCCTCGACTCTGCTCGCCCGATACGTCCATCTGGATCGCATTCCTCCCGATGCCGGCGATTGGGAGGTGAAGGTTCGGGGAGCGGAACGCCTGGCCGAAAATCTGCGCCAACACCGCAAAGAAGCGGACCTCTATCGGCATCTAGCCACGCTGCGAAGGGATGTCCCTCTCCGAGAGAGTCTTGACGATCTCGAATGGCAAGGCGCCCATAGGGACGCTTTTCTCGCCCTGTGTGACGAATTCGGCTTCAACGACGTGAGGAACCGCCCTCACAAGTGGGTGGTGTAGCTCTGTCCCTCCCGCTGGTTGTGTGGAGCGGAAGAAAGGCCTTCATCACATCTTCATCTGCAGCCCGGTTGATGCTTCATCCTGATGTCCGAAGCTTCTGGTTCAGCCAAAGGAGGCAGAAAGATGATGAGGAAGCGGCTAGCAGTGATGGGAGTCTCTGCGGCTCTGGTGCTCGGCACCGCAACCGTAGCTATGGCAGCCGGTGGCGGGAACGGTCCAGGGACGAACCCGGATTGTCCCGGCGATTGCCCCGGACAGCAGGTGCAGCTCCAAGAGCGGGCTCAGGTCGAGAACGACAGAGCTACCCAATTGCAGAGCCAGATTCGGACTCAGCTCCAGGACGGGACCGGTGACCAGGCCATGAACCAGGTCCAGACGCAAGCCCGGCTTCACGAGTCGGGCGGCGACCAGGCGATGACCAGAACCCGATTCGAAGCCCAGGTCCAGGATCCCGCCGGCGACATGGTCCGGGAGCGCACCCGGGCCATGGAACAGGATGGCGACTGCGACGGAACCGGCGACCCGATTCAGAGTCAGGTCCGGGCTCGCGACCACGTGGCGGACGGAACTCCGAGCGCCAACGGCCAGAACGACCGCAACGGCAATGGTGGCGGCAACGGCAAGTAGCCGGTGCCAGGGAGAATGGAGCCCCGGCCCTTGTGGGCCGGGGCTCGTTCCTATGATTGAGGTCCTATGAGACAGCAGCGAATCCTCGTTGTAGACGACGAGAAGAAGATCCGTGATCTGCTGGCCGCCTACCTACGGTCGGACGGCTTCGAAGTTGCCGAGGCGAGTGATGGAGCCGAGGCCTTGGCGAAAATCCGGAGGGCCGAACCTGACCTGGTGATTCTTGACGTGATGATGCCGGGGATGGACGGCATCGAGGTTCTCCGGGAGTTGCGCAAGACCTCAGCCGTCTTCGTCATGATGCTGACCGCGCGCGCAGAAGAAACCGACAAGTTGATCGGGCTGTCGGTCGGTGCAGACGACTATCTCACCAAGCCGTTCAGCCCACGTGAGCTGGTGGCCCGAGCCAAGGCCATCCTCCGGCGGGGCCGCGAACGGGCTGTGGCAGATGAAGAAGTGCTCCGGTTCGAGAATCTCACGGTTGACCTGGCCAAGCGGGAAGTCACTCGAGACGAAATGCCTTGTGATCTCACCGCTCTCGAGTTCGATCTCCTCGCGGCGATGGCCTCGTCTCCCGGACGTGTGTTCAGCCGCCGTCAGTTGGTTGAGCGAGTGTGGGGCTGGGATTTCTTCGGTGACGAGCGGGTCGTGGATGTTCACATCCGTAACCTGCGCAAAGCCTTGCGCGATGACGCGTCCGATCCGCAGGTGATCGGGACGGTTCGGGGGATCGGATACAAGCTGGTCGCAGACCGGCCATGAGGCTCTTCCGTCACCTCAACGTGCGGTTGTTCCTCTCCTATCTGCTGGTGGTCATCGTCGGGGGCCTCACCGTGTTCCTCACCACCCGTCTGCTGGCCCCGACGATCTTCGTCGACGAACTGGCCGGTCTTCGGATTCGACAAGGCCAATCCGAAGCTCCCGTTCCGGGAAATGGGGCTGGTTCCGGGGGGACCGGAAGCACATTGGGCCCGGGCGGCAACGGGGGCGGAGGCAACGACCGGGGAGGGTCCGACGGAACCGGAAACGAAGGTGCGAGTTCGGACGGTCCCAATGCCGCCGGGGCACTTCTACAGCAGGATACCGGGAGCGATGGTGCGACCGAGGATGATGAGATCAAGCAAGCGTTTCTCGATGCTCTCGATCGCGCCCTGCTGATCGGGCTGCTCGTCAGCGCGCTCATCGCCATCCTGGTGGCGGCCGTGGTTTCGGGCCGGATCATGCAACCGATCGCTCGCATCAGATCCGGCGCTCGACGCCTGGCAAGCGGGCACTACGACGAGCGGATCCCGCTTCCTGCCGACACCGAGCTTTCCGAACTGGCCGAGGACTTCAATGAGCTGGCGGCCGCCTTGCAGGAAACGGAGGTACGCCGCATGCAACTGGTTTCGGAGGTGGCGCACGAATTACGCACCCCTTTGACGACGATCCAGGGGTACATGGAGGGTCTCATCGATGGAGTCATCGAGCCAAACGAAGAGGTCTACGCCTTGGTGGCCGATGAAGCAGCGCGGCTCCAACGGGTATCCGCCGATCTGAGCCTCTTGAGCCGGATCGAAGAGGGTGCGACATCTTTCAAGTTCGAGTCGATTGATCTTTCACAGGCGGTCAAAGAGGTGGCCAACCGGCTACATCAGCAATACGTCGACCAGAACGTTGCGCTCGATCTCCAACTGGATGAGCCTCTGTGGGTGTCAGGCGATAGCGATCGGCTGGCGCAGGTGTTTACCAACTTGATCGGCAATGCCCTCGGCCACACGCCCGGCGGAGGCCGGGTGGCCGTGACCTCGCAAAGGATGGGCGACGTCGCCCGGGTAGCCGTCGCCGACACCGGTCACGGTATCTCCGCTGAGGATCTGGGGCGTGTCTTCGATCGGTTCTACCGCGCCGAGCAGGATCCCCACTCAACGGGAACCGGCATCGGGCTGACGATCGCTCGCAGCATCGTGCGGTCCCACCACGGTGAGGTGACGGCCCACTCCGATGGTCCTGGCCGGGGAGCGACCTTCACCGTCGACCTGCCATTGGTTTAGCTGTCTGGAATAGTCCCCCCTGTGGGGGGGTAAGTACCGGGGTCTTCGGATAGTCAGCCCTGTGGGGGGAAAGTACCGCAGTTTTCGGATAGTCCCCTTTCAGGGTGACTATTTGCAAAGCCAGCCGCCATACTTATGGGGCATGGATATCAATCGTGATGGGCCACTGATCGGCCTGCTGGTCTTCTTCTTCATCCTGGCGATTGTGCTGGCCGCCGCTGAGATGGCTTTGGCCCGCGTGTCCGACCTGCGGGTGCGGATGATGGCCGAGGAGGGACACCGGCGAGCTCGACGACTGGTTGCTTTGCTCGACACGCTTCCGCGCGTCATCAACGCCATCTTGCTGGCGGTGCTCGTGGTCCAGATCGGCGCCGCGACCCTTACCGGGTTGCTGGCGGAACGATGGTTCTCGAACCTCGGCATTGTGATCGCGTCGGCGGTGTTGACGATTGTCCTGTTTGTCTACACCGAGGCGATTCCCAAGACGTATGCCTTTCGTCATCCGACCGCGGTGGCTCTTGCGTTGACGTACCCGGTTGCCCTGTTGGAGGTCCTGCTGCGCCCGATCGTGAAGGGGTTGGTTTGGTTTGCCG
Organism: Actinomycetes bacterium; assembly: GCA_024641205.1. Taxonomy (GTDB): domain Bacteria; phylum Actinomycetota; class Acidimicrobiia; order Spongiisociales; family UBA4744; genus UBA4744. The sequence continues at coordinate 2,766 of JAHEDM010000017.1, read as the reverse complement.
ATCTCCATGCCCCGGGCAAGGGGGTCTCGATGGCTCCGACCATCACCGAACGGGAGCTATTGAGTCTGGCGGCTGATGCCGAGCAAGAGGGCGAGATCACTGCGATCGATCGGCATCTGATCGAGCGGGCCTTTCGTCTAGGCGACCGAACGGCGGAGGAAGTGATGGTGCCGCGCACCGACCTGGTCGCTATTCCGGCCGAGGAAACCGTTGATGATGCGGTGGCGCTGGCTTTGCGAGCAGGTCACCGCAGGCTGATCGTCTACGAAGATGATCTCGACCACATCTTGGGAGTGGTCTACTTGCGAGATCTGGTGCGGGCTGCCGGGGGTACCCCCTCGCCCCTGGTAAAGACACTCACCCAACCGGTGCTGGTTATTTCAGAGTGGAAACGAGTTGTCGAGCTACTGCGGGACATGCAAGCGAAGGGCACTCACCTGGCCGTCGTCGTCGATGAATTCGGTGGAACCGCGGGCATCGTGACCATCGAAGATATTGCCGAGGAATTGCTCGGAGCAGTGGCGGACGAAGGGCATGTATCTCCGTCCATGATCACCAGATTGAGCGCCGGGCATTGGTCTGTGGACGGCGCTTTGCTGGTCGATGAACTTGGCGCACTCATCGGAGTCGATCTTCCCGAGGGTGAATGGGTCACCGTGGCCGGACTGGTGATGGGTTTGGCCGGTGAGGTTCCCAAAGCTGGTGATCAGGTGGAAACGGGTGGTTTCCAATTCCGGGTCGACTTGATCGAGCAGCGTCGCATCAAGCGGGTCGACGTCCGAAGATTACCCGCCTGAGCGCAGTGGGGGGTCTTTCGCCTCTATGGCCTGTTGCGGGTGAGGGAGACAATCGGGGTACAACCTGCGAGGGCGTCGAAAGGAGGTGTCATGCCTGAGATCCTCGAACAGGAGCAGCGGACCCAAGTCCCCCAAGCCCCTCCAACCCGCTCGCGAGTAATTGAGTTCACCCTGGCAATTCTGGGCTTCCTATGCCTGGGAGCCGGGGCGTATATCCTTTTCGCGCAAGAAGATTGGTGGCTGGGTGACCTGGCCGATGCCTGGCACCTGGGCGCGTTCATCATCGGTGGTGTGCTGGTGATGACCGGTCTGGGAGTGTACGCCAATGAGAGCTATCTCGAAGATGGACATTGGTCGGCCCGGGTAGCTACGGGAGCCGTGTTTGCTTTGCTAGGGCTCGCCGGTGCAGTGGCGGCTGCCCTGTTCCTCATCTTCTGATTGACCCTGAGCAACGGGGACCTTTCTCGAGGTTCCCGTTGTCGCGAACGAACCACGACCCGTTCGATCCGCACTAGCCTCGTGACAGACCTGAGTTCAGGAGACGTACCATGGAATCGCACCCCAACGTCGAGCGAATCAAACAGGAATACCAGGCGTTTGCCGAGGGCGATTTCTCCGGGTTGGCAAAGCTCTTTTCGGAAGAGGCGGTGTGGCACGTACGGGGCGATACCCCCCTGGCGGGCGACTATTCCGGCTGCGAAGCCATCGTCGGTTTCCTTCGCACGTTGGCGCAGGCGACGCACCACTCTTTCATGATCGAGGTGCACGACATCATTGCCAACGACCAGCACACCGTGGTCCTCGCTCACACAACGGTCAAGCGAGACGACCGCACCTACACGGCCGATGAGGTCCACGTCTTCTGCACAAACGAAGATGGACTCATCACGGAAGCGTGGGGCCTCAGTTCGGATCCTGCCGGCCAAGGCCAATTCTGGTTCTAGAGCTCGCCGACGCTCGCGGTTGTCAGTTGTCAGCTGATCGTGTTCTGAGACCGACAGGCGCGGCTCGACCGGTCCGAATCTGGTTAAGCCGTCGAGCCGCTCATGGCGCAGTCAGAAAAGGTTCCGTTCGCCCCTGAGGAGACGGCGCTCAAGCAGTTGATCAACATCGCGAATTGCTGGAGAAGACTCGATCTAGCCGGCCACGTGTCTTTGCGCGCCATTGCTTTCCAGCAATCGGGCCATGGCGTCCTTCTTGACGAGGCCGGAGGCACGCCAGCGCTGGGTCACCTTGGCAGGACCGGGCTCGGACTTCGTCTTCTGCTTGGCCCGCGATGACGTGGCCAGCAAGACGAACGTAGGGGTGGAGCGAATGGCGAACTTCTGCACTGCCTCAGGTACGCGGCGAACGTCGACCTTGGTGACGTGGGCTGTGTCCTGGTACTCGTCGGCCAGCTCGTCGACGATGCCGTCCATGGTTTGGCAGGGTGGGCAGCCGGTCTGCCAGAAGTCGATCAACACCGGCCGGCCACTGGCCGCCAGTGATTCGATCTCGTCGAGGGATTCGATTCTTGTGGCACGGATTCGTTTGTTTCTCTTGAAAATCACAAGTCACCATCCAATGCAGGTTGAGCCACGAGTATGGCGCAAGGTCGCACGTAACGGCTACCAACCGCTGCCGCCACCGCCACCGCCGCCACCGCCACCGCCGAAACCTCCGCCGCCGCCGAAGCCGCCGAAACCACCCCCGAAGCTGCCTCCCGACCCCCACGACGAGCTTCCGCCCCGGCTGCCGGTTCCTCCAAACCCGCCCCCGCCCCCGAAGCCACCGAACCAGGAGTTGCGGTTACCCGACCAGGAGTTGTCCCGGTAGATGGGGCGCCAGCCGAGGGCAACATCGACACCGCGGGTGATGATCCAGTGGTAGTACAGGAGCGTGAAGGGATCGAATACGCGCAGATCAGAGGGAATGGGCCGGCCCGTCCAGGTGTCTTCTTGACGCTGGGTTCCTTCGTGGGCCAGTTCCG
>JAHEDM010000016.1 GCA_024641205.1 Actinomycetes bacterium | reverse complement strand
TCCTCGTTCTTGGCGAACCTGTTGACCCCGACGACGGCACGGTCTCCTGAGTTGACGGCCTTCTCGAACTCATAGGCGGACTCGGCGATGGCCGATTGGAAGTAACCCTCTTCGATTCCGCGCAGCACGCCGTCCAACATCGAGCCACCCCCGAGTCGATCCACGACGCGCAGGATGTCTTCGACTCTCTCTTCCATACGATCGGTCATCTCCTCAACAAACCATGACCCGCCCAGCGGGTCGATCGTGTCCGCAACACCGGTCTCCTCGGCCAGGACCTGCTGGGTTCGCAGGGCTAGTTCGGCCGCCGCCTCGGTGGGAAGCGCATATACCTCGTCGAGGGCGTTGGTGTGCAGGCTCTGGGTGCCACCCAACACGGCGGCCAGGGCCTCGACCGTTGTTCTGACGACGTTGTTGTCCGGTTGTTGGGCAGTCAACGAAACTCCTGCCGTTTGGGCGTGGAATCTGAGTTTCAGCGAACGCTCGTCGGCGGTTCCGTACCGTTCCTTCATCCATCGAGCCCAGATGCGGCGCGCTGCGCGGAATTTGGCTATCTCTTCGAAGAAATCGATGTGAGCGTCGAAGAAGAATGAAAACCGCGGAGCAAAATCCTCGATGCGCATCCCTGCCTCTTGACAAGCCTCAACGTAGGCGAAACCGTCTGCGAGGGTGAAGGCCAGTTCCTGGGTGGCGTTGGCCCCGGCTTCCCTGATGTGATAGCCGGAGATCGAGATCGTGTTCCACTGCGGCACGTTGGTGCGGCAGAAGTCGACCATGTCGACAATGAGGCGAAGATGAGGCTCGGGTGGGAAGATCCACTCCTTCTGGGCGATGTACTCCTTCAGGATGTCGTTCTGGAGCGTGCCGCGCAGATCCTTCCAGTTCACACCTTGCTCTTCTGCGGCCACCAGGAGAAACGCGAACAGAATCACGGCAGGGCCGTTGATTGTCATCGAAACGGACACATCTCCCAATGGGATGGCGTCGAAGAGGCCGACCATGTCATCCGCCGAGTCGATCGCGACGCCGCAGTGACCGACCTCCCCGAGGGATACTGGATCGTCAGAGTCGTAGCCCATCAAGGTCGGCATGTCGAAGGCCACAGACAATCCATGCTGGCCTTCAGCCAACAGCCTCTGGAACCTCTCGTTGGTGTCGGCCACCCCGGCGAACCCGGCGAACTGACGAATGGTCCAGAGTCTTCCCCGGTAACCAGAGGCATGGATGCCGCGGGTATACGGGTAGACCCCGGGGTATCCGATACGGTCCCCTGGTTCCTCACTATCGGCGAGGGCCGGAACATCCTCAAAGGAGAGACTCGTGAATCGTTCCCGGCGTTTCTGTTGAGCGTCATATTCGCGCTGCCAGGACCGTCGCTGATTCACGGGTTCCGCCCCACGGCGACGTCCGCTCCGCAGTTCGGGCACGGCACTACATCGAGATTCCCAACGATGAAGGTGAAAGCACACTCCAGGCAGGTGGCCCTGGGGGACGGCTGCGTTGGCGGGGGGGTTGGTTGGGGAACGGTCAAAGATGGTTCAGGCCCCGCGGCCCCACGGACTTCATTGACTGCTCCACAGGCAGGACAGGGATACCGACCGGCGCCCTCCACCGGGAACTCGGTACTGCATCGTCCACACCGTACGCCCATCATGATGATTCCTCCACCGGTTCTCCGACCGCTCCAATCGTCACCAGATACCGAGCTTCGCCTTCCAGCACTGCCCGGATATCAGCCACATCGTACGTGACCCCGTGGCGGCGAGTGATCTGCTCCTCGATGTACTCAACGGCCGGGCCGTGACCACCGGCGACGACAACCACATCCCGGGCCCGCTTGCGGTCTGCCAAGCCCTGCAGGTAGTACACCTCCCACTCGAGGATGCGGCGCACTCCTGCCTTTCCGAGGCGGGCCAGCACCTCCTGATCCAGATCTCCCAGCGCGTATGCAACGGCGTCATCGACCGAATAGATGAGTTGAGCGGTGGATGACCGGCGCTTCGCCTCCTGCCAGACCATGGCCGCGATAACGACCAGAAGTACGGCCAGGAGCAGTGCGGCAACGGTGACGGCCGTCCGGGGAGACATATCGGTCATGCTACCGGCGCAGGCACTCCAGGAGGAAAGAACCTGACCGCCATCCACGTCCCGGAGCTCAAACGGGTTCGCCGGATTGGCGGTGAGTAGGCTCACAGCCAAAGGAGCCTGAATGGATTTTGCCCTCATGACCGAGCCCCAGTTCGGTGGAACGTATCAAGAACAACTCGCGGCAGCCCGCTGGGCAGAACAGGCGGGCCTGGTCGCTTTCGCCCGCTCCGATCACTACTACTTCAAGCGTGAGCCTCGGCCCGAGGCCACAGACGCTTTTGCTGTTTTGGCCGGCTTGGCCCGAGAAACTGAGAAGATCCGCTTGTGTGTGCTCGTTTCACCGATCACGTTCCGACACCCGGCGGTGCTGGCGAAAACGGCTGCCACCATCGACCAGATGTCCGGCGGGCGCCTCGATCTCGGGGTGGGGACGGGCTGGCTTCAACTCGAACATGATGCATTCGGGTTACCGTTCCCCGCTTTGGACGAGCGGTTCGGCCGGCTGGAAGAGGCGCTCATCTACCTCAAAGCTGCCTTCGCAGACGGCCCCCAATCGTTTACGGGCCGCTACTACGAATTGGACGCAGATGTGCGCCCGAATCCGGTCGGCCCCATGCCGATCATCGTGGGCGGCCAGGGCCCAACCCGCACCCCCAGGCTGGCGGGCACTTTTGCCGACGAATTCAACCATTTCATCGCCCACCCCTCCGACATCGCCCCCAAGATCGCCAGAGTTCGCCGAGCGGCCCAGGCAAGCGGCCGCGATCCGGACCGCATCACGATGAGCGTGATGGGTCCGGTGCTGGTCGGCGTCGATCAAACCGACTACCGCAGGAAGCTGGAGGCTGCCGCGGCCGCACGAGGTGACGAACCTGAAGAGTTTGAGCGCCGATGGGCATCGTACGGCATCCCGCTCGGTCCCCCTCCCCAGGTCGCCGAGACGCTGGCGGGGCTTCGCCGAGCCGGAATCACCAAGTTCTATGTCCAGCATCTCGACCTGGCCGACCTGGCCGGTCTCGACCAGACGTTCGAGCTGTTGCGCTCATCGACATGAGAGGTTCAAGGAGCAACGTAATTGGTCGATAATGGCGATAGCGTTGGGAGAGGCTGAACATCTCCCGATTTCAATCAGGTTTCCATCAAAGGTGGGTTTCCATGCGTGCACGACTTGCGGTGATGTTCGTAGTGACGGCAGTGTTGGCGGTTGCATGCGGGCCGGGACAAGATGCAACAACGCCTTCTTCGACGACTGCCACGCAGTCCACCACCGCCCCGCAAGCCGCGCCCATCGTCTTCACCTACTCCTACGAACCGGGCGATCACCACGATTATGCCTTTGCCCTGGACCAGAACCTGCAGATGACCGTCGAAACCGAAGGGGACGCGAACCTGCTCGGTGAGGGCCCTCCTGAAGACATCAACGTCACCACTTCCGTGGCAGGCAATATCTCCTATGACATCTCGGAGGGACCCGAGGCGGGTACACAACAGATCTCCATTTCCGGTGTCTTCGATGATCTGGCCATCGCAGGTACCGTCGATGGGGATCCCGTCGACGAGTCGATGGTTGAAGAAGGAACCGTCCCGGATCTGGTCGAGGTGCCCAACCTCACCATCGTTGTCGATGAGTACGGAAACCTCGTTTCGGTAGATGGCGAGGAAGTCCCGGAAGACCTTCCGTTCTTTGGTGATCCGTTCAGCAATCTGGGCGATTTCACCTCCGGAGGCCTGAGTGGACATTTCGGTCCCGCCTTCCCGGACGAGCCTCTGGCGGTGGGAGATTCGTGGTCGTCTACCGAATCCGATGAGATCGACGGACTTGGCCCCGCCATGACGGTCACTTCTTCGTACAAAGTCGTCGGCACTGAGACCCAAGGCGGACACGAAATCTTCGTCATCGAATTCACCACCGAGACATCGGAAGTCGTACTCGACCTCGGTGAGATGTTCCAGCAACTCTTCGATGCATTCGGTGAACTCGGGTCGGAGTTGGGCGAGACCACGGATACCACGGTGGAGATCCCGGAGATCACGTTCGTGATCACCGTGGCACCGTCTTCTGCCAACGGCACGATCTGGTTCGACCAGGAAGCCGGAATCGTCGCGCAATACGCTCAGGACACGACCACGAGCATCTCCATGCTGATGGATCTCTCTGATGCGAAAGGGGTAGCTCGCATGGCCGTCACGATGGACCTTGGTATGCAGTTGACGGCCGAACTGCTCGAGGGGCCATCGGCCTGAGCGAAGAAACAAGCAGGACGACCCCAGCCGGAATTCCACTATGTCTGTGGTGTATTTAGGCTGTGGGTATGTCGACCCAACCACTCCTCCAGATCCAAGACCTCCACGCCCGTGTTGCAGACACAGAGATCCTGCGCGGGGTTGACCTCACCGTGGAGCGGGGCGAGATCGCCGCTCTCATGGGCCCAAATGGATCGGGTAAGTCGACGCTGGCCAATGTGCTCATGGGGAATGCAACTTATGAAGTGACCGCAGGGAGAATCCTCTTCAATGGCGAGGACGTCACCGCAGCGCCGACCAACGACCGCGCCAACCTGGGGATGTTCCTCGCCTTCCAGTATCCGGAGGAGATTCCCGGTGTTTCGGTGGTCAACTTCCTGCGGGCAGCCCTCTCCAACCGCACCGGAATCAATTACACCGTGCTCGAGCTTCGTCTCAAGGTGATGGACGCCATGAGAGAACTGGGGATGGAGTCGAGTTTTGCCGACCGGTACCTGAACGAGGGGTTCTCAGGTGGTGAGCGGAAACGCAACGAGGTGCTCCAAATGGCCGTCCTCGAACCGGAGCTGGCGATCATGGACGAGACAGACTCCGGTCTCGACATCGATGCGCTGCGGATCGTCGCCGATGGAGTCAACAAGCTGACCGGACCGGAACGCGGGTTCCTGATCATCACCCATTACCAGCGTCTCCTTGACTACATCACGCCAGACGTCGTCCACATCTTCATGCACGGCCGGGTGCTCACCTCAGGCGGCCCCGAGCTGGCGGTCCGGCTGGAAGAAGAAGGCTACGAGGCCTTCCGATCCGGCGCCCCGGTGTGAAGGCCCACGGCACATGACCGACTTTTCGCACGTGCGACAGGATTTCCCGGTACTCAAACGCCAGATCCACGGGCGGCCCCTGGTGTTTCTCGACTCGGCCGCCTCGAGTCAGAAACCGACGCAGGTTTTGGATGTGATGGATGCCGCCTATCGCACCTACTACGCGAACGTCCATCGAGGGGCCTACTTGCTGTCCGAGGAGTCAACGACCGCCTATGAAGACGCGCGCGGCAAGGTGGCCCGGTTCATCAACGCCGGCTCGCGATCGGAAGTCGTCTTCACCCGAGGGGCAACGACCGCCCTCAACATGGTCGCCTTCGGATGGGGCATGGATCATCTGAGCGCCGGAGACAAGATCATGCTGACCATGATGGAGCACCACGCCAACGTGGTCCCGTGGCAGCTGGTCGCACGCCGGACGGGCGCTGAACTCGTCTACCTCCCGATGGACGCTGACTACCAACTCGACATCAATCGCCTCCCCGATCTTCTTGACGAGCGGATCAAGGTGGTTTCTTTCACCGGCATGTCGAACGTGACCGGGACCATGCCACCCGTTGCAGAGATAGCGAGGATGGCCCGCGACCAAGGTGCCCTCGTCGGCGTCGACGTAGCTCAGCTCATCACGCATGCCCCGATCGACGTCCAGCAGTTCCAAGCAGATTTTGTTGCATTCTCCGGCCACAAGATGCTGGGACCCACCGGTATCGGTGGGCTGTGGGGCCGCCCATCGTTGCTCGAAGAGATGGAACCCTTCGAAGGCGGCGGCGAGATGATCAGCGACGTCCAACTCGAAGGATCAACCTGGGCTCCCGTACCACACAAGTTCGAGGCGGGCACCCCTCCCATCGTCGAAGCCATCGGCCTGGGGGCGGCAGTTGACTACCTGGAGAAGATCGGAATGGATTCGGTCCGACGGCACGGACAAGAACTCACCGGTTATGCCTTGAACAGGCTGTCCGAGCTGCCTGCGGTTCGCGTGTTTGGACCGGCAGATCTCACAGCGCGCGGTGGTGTGATCAGCTTTGCACTTGGTAACGTGCACCCCCACGACGTCGCAACGATCCTCGATCAGGAAGGCATCGCCGTCCGGGCCGGTCACCACTGCGCTAAACCACTCACTCGAGCTCTGGGTGTGCCGGCAACGGTCCGTGTGTCGTTCCAGGTGTACAACACCAGAGATGACGTTGACGCGCTCATCGCAGGCCTCCGACGGGTACAAGAGGTTTTCCGTGTCGATTGAAGAGCTCTACCGCGATGTGATCCTCGACCACAACCGCAACCCCCGCAATCGCGGAACGCTCGATCACCCGGACGCCCATGCCGAGGGCAACAACCCGCTGTGTGGAGACGAATTATCTCTCGATCTTCGACTGGACGGCGACCGGGTCACCGAAGTGGCAATCCAGGGCCAGGGATGCTCCATTAGTCAGTCGTCGGCCTCGATGATGAGCCAGGCCATCAAAGGCAAGACGCTCGAAGAAATCGAGGCTGTCATCGCCACGTTCAAAGCCATGATGGACATCCAGGCGTCACCCTCACGGGCCGGGCTCGACCCCGACCGACCGGGCGCCGTGCTCGGTGACCTCGAAGCGTTGCAGGGAGTCCGCAAATTCCCGGTCCGAATCAAGTGCGCCAACCTGGCCTGGACCACACTCGAAGAGGCATTGAGGAGTGGCAAGGGGAAAGTGGAAAGTTGAAGCTAGGACGGCGGCCGCAGGTCGGGCCGCGAAGCACCAACTCTGAACCTTCCACCTTCCACCGGCGAGCTTCGCTCGCCTAGCCCACGCCCCCTTCGGTCATTCGTTTCAGGTCGAGCGCCTTGTCGACTTCCTCTTCGCTCATCAGACCCTTTTCCAGGACGACTTCTCGCACCGTTCGACCGGAGGCGAAGGCTTCCTTGGCGACCATCGAGCCGTTGTCGTATCCGATGTGGGGATTGAGTGCGGTGACGACGATCACGTTCTTTTCGAGCAGGTGACGGGCTCGTTCGGCATCCGCTTCGATACCGTCCACGCACTTTTCGGCCATCAACCGGCAGGCAGCCGCCAGCAGCGAGATCGATTCCCCCAGATTGCGGGCCATCATCGGCATCATGACGTTGAGTTCGAAGTTGCCGTTGGCTCCTCCCCAAGCGATGGCTGTGTCGTTTCCGATCACCTGGGCGGCGACCTGCATGGACATCTCAGGAATGACCGGGTTGACCTTGGCGGGCATGATCGAGCTGCCCGGCTGCAAGGCGGGGAGCTTGATCTCGGCGATGGCGGTTACCGGACCCGAAGACAACCAGCGGAGATCGTTTGCGATCTTGAAGAGGGAGACCGCCACCGTCTTCAACGACCCTGATGCGCTGACGATGGCATCCTTACCGGCTTGCGCTTCGAAATGGTTGGTGGCTTCGCGAAACGAGTAACCGGTGCGCTCTGCCATGACGGAGATGACTTTGGCGGCGAAGCCCTCCGGGCAATTGATCCCGGTTCCGGTGGCGGTGCCGCCCAACGGCAGCTCCTCCAGTTCTGGAATCACTTTCTCTATGCGCTCTGCCCCCTTGCGGATCTGGGCTGCATACCCGGAGAACTCCTGTCCCAGGGTGACCGGCACGGCATCCATGAGATGGGTTCGACCCGACTTGACGATGTCGGCGAACTCATCCGCTTTGACTTCCAGCGATTTGCCCAGTTGAGACAAAGCCGGGAGCAGATCTTTTCGCAATGCGTCCACCGCTGCCACGTGCATGGCCGTGGGAAAGGTGTCGTTGGAGGATTGGCCGAAATTGACGTGGTCGTTGGGATGCACCAACTTCGATCCGGGTTCTCCCCCCAGCAATTCACCCGCCCGGTGGGCAATCACCTCATTGCTGTTGGTGTTGCTCGAGGTGCCCGAACCAGTCTGGAACACATCGACCGGGAACTGGCCGTCGAGGCCACCAGCCATGACTTCATCGGCCGCCAGCCGTATGGCCTTTGCTTTATCCTCGTCCACAAAGCCATCGGCACCCGACACTTCCGCTGCGGAACCCTTGAGCAGCCCAAATGCCCAGATGATCCGACGGTCGACCCTGAGACCTGACACCGGAAAATTGTCCACGGCACGTTGGGTTGATGCCCCATAGAAAGCATCGACCGGAACCTTCACCTCGCCCATCGAGTCGCGTTCAGTGCGGTACTCCACGGCCAGCTCCTTTTCCTCGTTGGCTGCTCGTAGCGTAGGCGCCCGCTCTCCGGTCGACCCAGGGACCTAAGTCCCATATGTCGAGTGTCAAGACCGAGCTTCGCTTTGCCGATACATGCGATACGAGATGCGGCATAGAAGAAACGCCGCCCCGACCTGAAAGAAGCACGTGACACAGACGGTGCGCCGGTCAAACGGCACTCCAAAACCTGTTCGCGGAACCACCAAGGTGTGGGGACTTACCGCGCTCATCGCGGTGTGCGCGGCTGCCATCTGGTACTCGGTCATCGATCTGCCTGCGCTCAGAAACTCGCCACAACTGTCATGGTGGGGCCTCGCCATCGGTTTCTATGTGGCCGAGTTGGCCGTGGTTCACCTCCGCTTCCGCAAGGATGCTCACTCCTTTTCCATGAGTGAGATCCCACTCGTCCTGGGCCTGTTCTTCGCAACGCCCGCCCACCTGGCCATCGGTCAAATGGTGGGGATCGCCGCCGTATACGCCCTCCACCGCCGGCTCCCTCCCATCAAGTTCGCCTTCAATATTGCTCAGTTCGGGCTGCAAGGGGCGCTGGCCGTCACAGTATTTCGCGGGATGGTCGCATTGGGCGACCCGCTGGGTCTCGCCGGTTGGATCGCCGCGGTGGCGGCCAGCCTGGTGGCGACCATTGCCGCAGACCTCTTGATAAACGCTGCCATTCGACTCACCGGTGGCCAGGTGCCACGCGAGAACGTCATACAAGTTCTGGCGCTGAGCTCCCTGGCCGGTTCGATGAATGCCAGCCTGGCGGTGAGTGGCGTTGTCATCTTGTGGGCCGCCCCCTCCGCAAGCTGGTTGGCGCTCATGCCGCCCGTCATTCTCTTTCTTGCGTATCGTGCATACGTTTCACAACGCCATGAGCGCGCCAAGCTCGAATCGCTCTACGAGGCCACCCGGTCACTGCATCGGTCACCGCAAATCGAAGCGGCCCTGGTGACCGCCTGCCGGGACGCGACCCGGATGCTGGAGGCCGAATACACCGAGATTCTCCTCTTCTCCGAGCGGAACCGGCTGGAGACATACTGGACGGCGGTCGGGCCCAACGACCGATTGAACGTTATGCAGCCGGCCGACCTGCCACCGGGAGCTTGGGAAAGGCTGGCCGAAGTGGGCCAGGCAACCCTCTTGAACGAGAGTGATGCTTCTGCCATCAGCCTTCCTCCATCTGACCGCGGCCGTATCAAGGAAGCCCTCGTCGCTCCTTTGACGGGTACCGGGAGGGTGGTCGGGGCCATCATCGTGTTCAACCGGGTCGGTGATATCAGTTCATTCGTGTCGGAAGACGTACCCCTGCTCGATACCTTGGCAAACCAGATCAGTGTGTCACTCGAAAACTGCCGCCTGGAAGACTCGCTCTCCCAACTCACGGCCCTCAAGGAACGCCTCGAAGATGTCATCCGGTCGAAAGACCAGTTTGTAGCCTCGGTGAGTCATGAATTGCGCACGCCGCTCACTGCGGTAGTCGGGCTGTCGCACGAACTTCACGACAACTGGAGCCTGTACGGCGGCGACGGCGGCAACGAAGCCCGTGAGATAGTCGATCTCATCGCTTCCCAGAGTTCCGAATTGTCCGACATCATCGAGGATCTCCTCGTTGCCGCCCGGGCGGATATCGGGACACTCACCCTCCAGGCTCGCCGGGTCGACCTCCGCGCCGAGCTGGAAGCCGTTATTGCCGGTCATTGTGCTTCCGGTTCACATCCCGTGCCGACGGTTGAGATCGAACCAGGTGCGGAATTCATATGGAGCGATCCCCTCCGCTTCCGGCAGATCATCCGAAACCTTCTCTCCAACGCAGCCCGCTACGGCGGGGACCACGTGTTCGTACAAGCCTTCCGGGACGGCTCCCGGGTGACCGTTGTGGTTCAAGACGATGGGCCGGGAGTCCCTCAAGACCGGGCCAGTATGATCTTTGAGCCGTACACCTCGGCTCACGCGCCCGGCAGCCAGCCCGGGTCGGTCGGGCTCGGATTGGCCGTGTCGCGTACTCTGGCACGGCTCATGAGCGGTGATCTCGTCTACACCGGCAACGGCGGCACCACCTTCGAGTTGACGATCCCGGCCGACAACACCTAGTGGTCTGTCGTTGGAATGGTGCCGCGGTGTCGGCGAGCCATTCGGCGTTCCTGGCAAGGACGCAGGACGACGGCGCACCCGGTGCGGTGCGTCGAGGACGAGGACGCAGCCAGGGGCGGCGAGGGCCGTCGAGACCGCGCAGCCATTTCTGCGACGGGCCACGAGAACCTTGGATGTTTCGCTCCAATTGGTTTGCACGGGTGTGGTGGCAGCATCATCGAAGGTCAACATCGTGGCCGTATTGTGTCACGACCGACGAGCTCGCGAATCCGCGGGCCGTCGTTACAATCCTGTTTCCGACTCGGTGTGGGTAAAGGATCGCCATGGCAGAATCATCGAAGGCGCGCTGGCTGGGTCTGGCAATGCTCAGCGTCGGCGTGGCAATGATCATCGTCGACGCCACCATCGTGAATGTTGCCATCCCCTCCATCATCGACGACCTGGGGATCGAGCTGGTTGATGCGGAGTGGATCAACACCATCTACTCGCTGGTCTTCGCGGCGCTCCTCATAACGGTGGGACGCATCGGCGACATCTACGGGCGCAAACGTCTCTTCCACGCGGGTCTGGTCACGTTCGTCGCGGCAAGCATGCTGGCCGGGCAGGCACCGACAGGAGGGCTCCTCATCGCCGCCCGCTCGTTGCAAGGCATCGGGGCGGCCATGATCCTCCCCTCAACCCTCTCGATCGTCAATGCGAGCTTCCAGGGCAAGGAGCGAGCGATAGCATTCGGAATCTGGGGCTCCGTCATCGGCGGCATGGCGGCGCTCGGTCCGCTCCTGGGCGGCTGGCTCACCACGAGTTATTCCTGGCGATGGGCCTTCTATATCAACGTTCCGGTAGGAGCATTGGCTCTGATCGGCTCAATGACCTGGGTCTCCGACAGCCGGGACGAGGACGCCAAACGCGGTTTCGACCCATTGGGTGTTGCGACGATCTCCATCGGCCTTTCCAGCCTGGTGTTCGGCCTGATCGAAGGTTCCCGCTACGGATGGTTCGAACCCACTCGGCCGTTCGAGATCGGAGGCTGGACCTGGCCGCTCGCGTCAGTTTCGATCGTCCCGTTCGCTTTTATCCTGGCGGCAGTCTGCCTACCTCTCTTCTTCGTGGTGGAGTCGCGCCGGGCGGCCGCAGCCAGGCCGGTGCTGTTCAATCTGGCCCTCTTCGGGATCAAAAGCTTCCGGTACGGCAACCTCACCGCTGCCACGCTCAGCCTCGGAGAGCTGGGCATGATCTTTGTCCTGCCGCTGTTCTTGACCGCCGTTCTGGGTTACACGGCCTTTCAAACCGGTCTGCTGCTCCTGGCGTTGGCGGTCGGTGCCTTCCTCGGCGGCCCGGCGGCCGCCGCGCTCGCGCAACGATATGGACCGCGCCGGGTGGTGACGTCCGGAATGCTGATCGAGGCAATCGCTATCGCCAGCATCGCCATCTTGATCAGTCCAGACATGACCGGCGCCCGGCTCATCCCCTCGCTGTTCATCTACGGCATCGGCGTTGGACTGGCTACCGCTCAGCTGACGAGCGTGATCCTGGTGGAGGTGCCGCCGCGCGATTCCGGTCAGGCGTCTGGCATGCAGAGCACGTTCCGCCAGATCGGGTCGGCGTTTGGCATAGCGCTGGTCGGAACCGTGCTGGCCACCAGCCTTGGTACGTTGTCTGCGGATCGTCTCACCAGCGTCCCCGGTCTCCCTCCCCAGGCCATCGAAGGGATCGCTGAGGCGATGAAGGCTTCAGCGGGCCAGATCATCAATCAGCAGGCCGATCAACCCGGATCTGAACAGGTCGTTGAGGTTCTGCGAGGCGTCTTTGTCGACTCGGCCAAGCGAGCGGCCTTGACCGCCATGGCGTTCGTGTTGCTTGGTTTCTCGTTGAGTTGGTTGCTGCCAGACACTCGACAGGTTGTGCATACTGAGGCGGTGCCCGCCCCCCTCCCGGACTGATTCAGCAACTCAGAGGACGCTCGGATCGTCGTATCCGCGCTGACCGGGCATCAAGATCCGGATGGAACCATCCTCCCCAACCACCAGCTTCGGCTCGATGCGAGGCACGTTGTCTTGCGAGCGGGCAAAGACAACTGCCTCACCCGGGGTCTCAAATCGGGCCAGCGTGCGCAGGGTCAGGACCGTGGGTGGAAGCATGAACCAGTCCCGTTGCTTGGCTCGCATGAGAGCCCCGGCAGGCGTGATCCACGTGGCTTCGGTCACCTCATGCTCATCGGGTCGGGCCTCGGTGCCCGCGGGAACCTCGGCGAGAAAGAACCGGGTGTCGAAACGGCGGGTTTCGCCGGCCGGTGTCACCCAGTTTGACAAGTACGCCAGCCGGCCGCCGTCCAATGCCGTTCCGGCCGCCGCGAGGGCTGTGTACAGGTCAGACCCGTGCAGGCCGAGGAGGGCCGGATCAGGCTCGGGCATCACCAAGACTCCGGCCTCTTCGGCTGCTTCGCGCAGAGCGGCCGCCGCCCACGGGAACATCTCCGAGTCCTCAACACCGCACACGGCCCGGCGGGCCAAATCGGAATGATCGTCACCGTCGACGGCTCCGCCGGGAAACACATAGGCCCCGCCCACAAAGGCCGACGCGGACGAGCGGCGCACCATGAGCACTTCCATCCCATCAGGCTCGGGTCGCAGTAAACAAACGGTGGAGGCGGAGCGAATCGTCATTGGGGGGCCCGCCGTTGCAGAAACCTCATGCCGCGCACCCGCACCACTTCGCGGAAAGCGGGCACCATCAGCGCAAACCCAAGAGCGTCGGTGATAAACCCTGGAGTGAGCAAGAGAGCTCCGCCGACAAGTACCAGGGCCCCATGAGCAAGCTCCCGGCCGGGGAAGATTCCCTGGTTCATCTGACCTCGTACCCGAGAGAAAACGCCGAAACCCTGGCTGCGAACCAGCGAAGCACCCAAGATTCCGGTGAACAAGATGATGGCGAGTGTGGGACCCAGCCCGATGCGATCCTCGACGGCCGCCAGCACCAGTAGTTCGATCACCGATACGGCGACGAAGATGACGGGGAGGCTCATGTCGGGGAGGATACCGCCGCCGGTATGCTGTGCTCCATGCCGCTTCGTGACCTACCGTCCGTCGACGCTCTTGTGCGCAGCCTGCCTGCCGCGGGGCTCCCGCGTTCTCTTGTCATCGAGTGTGCCAGAGCCGCCATCGCCCGGGCGAGAGAAGAGATCAATCAGGGAACGGACGCAGATCCGCAGGCAATCGCTCGGCGGATGGTCGAGCATCTCCATGCCCGAAGGCCTCGCTCGGTCATCAACGCCACCGGGGTGCTGTTGCACACAAATCTGGGCCGGGCACCGCTCGCC
>JAHEDM010000265.1 GCA_024641205.1 Actinomycetes bacterium | reverse complement strand
ACCGTTCTCAATTACCTGAGGCCACCGTGCGGCCACCGCCGCGAATGCGGACCCGCCTGGAAGCAGGATCTCATGTCCGATTCGATCGGCCTCAATCATTTCTACTCCGACCGACTCAAAAAGGGCGCTCACGTACGACTTCCCGGCGCCGATACCACCACAGAGCACAAAAGCCTGGCTACCTTGTTCCATACCAATGCATCGTACCGACCGTGACTGAATTTTCAGAACGCTGGCTCAATCGCCTAATGGCGGTTATTGCCGGCCTCAATTGGCTGTTTCTTGTCCTGGGTTCCATCGCCGGACTCATCCAATTCCCGAAGGCTGCCTGGCTGGCGGTGGTGCTCAGCGGCATCTACGTGGTTGGGTTTCAACTCCTCCCCCGTCGATTGCTCCTGAAACCGGTCTGGCGAGAAGGCGCCGCGATCATTGCCACCTCGCTCACCGCAGGCTCAATGGCGTTGACCGGTTCCTTCGAATCCACGTTCCTGCTGCTGGCAGTCACGCCCGTGATGCTGGCCGCCCTGATGGGCGGCTACCGCCTCGGAGCTGCCACCGCCGGCCTTTCCGCAGGAATACTCGTGGCGATCGAAATAAGCCGACAATCACTGAGTTACGGCGGAATAGTCAGCTGGATCGGACTCCTCTTGCTCGTAGCGGCAACATTCGGCCTTGCAAGAAGGCTAATCCTCGAAGCGATGGACCACGTCGAAGCCCTCACGGAGATGACCGCGGAAACCGGCGCACGCCTTGAGCAACTAGAGAACACGAACTTGCTGCTCACTCGCCTCGTGGGCCTTACCGAAAACGAGGACTTGTCTGCCACCACGATCGGAACGGCTGCGCTCGCAACGATTCGATCAGCCGTTCCATTCAGCGGGGCCGAAATCTACATAAACACCGATGGATCTCCGACACTTGTTGCCGATACCGGCGCCCGAACTGGTGGCCATGAGTCGGTGCCCATCAGTACCTCTCAGCGACCGATCGGAGAGCTCCGCCTGTTCCTCAACCGCCCTCTCACGACCCGCCAACAGGAAGTACTTACCGAGTTACTCGCCCCCACCGCCATCAGCTTCGCAAACGTCGCGTTGCTCGAACAGATCGCTGCTGAGGCGATTCGCGATGAGCGACTGCGAGTCGCCAGAGAACTTCATGATGGGATCGGCCCTGGACTGGCCGCCCTTGGACTCGCCATGGACGTTGCCGCGATGGGTGCGCGAGGTGCCCTTGAACAGCAGTTGACCGGGTTGCGGGCTTCCGTTACGAACCTGGTTACCGACGTGCGTATCGCTGTTGAAGACCTAAGAGACGAAACCAGTCAGTCGACCCTCGTGGAGATTCGCAGACTGGTGGTGGGAGCCTCTCCGCCCGTCAAGGTCGCGCTAACAGAACTAATACCCATCCCAGACAACCGGCGTAGCAATATCACCGCTATCGCCGTCGAGGCCATCCGGAACGCGATAACCCACAGCCCGGGGTCCCAAATCGTGGTTTCAGGAATCATTGAAGGAGACATCGGGCTAATGCGTATCCAGGATGATGGCATCGGATTCGACCCGGATGCAACCTACGAAGGACACTTCGGACTGGTCGGGATGAGAGAGCGAGCCGCCGAAGCCGACGCCACCATTAGCATTGACTCCTCGGCCGCATCCGGAACCGCAGTAGTGATCAAATGGGAGCCCCGATGATTCGCGTCCTAATTGCAGATGACCATCAACTGTTCGCTGAGAGTCTGGCGATGGGAATCACCGCCATCCCAGACCTGTCCGTGGTGGGAACCGCAACCAACGGCCGAGAGGCCCTGGAAGTCCTCAAACGAGAAACAGTTGATGTGCTTGTCATCGATCTGGAGATGCCCGAAATCGACGGGCTCACGGTTCTTCGGACCAGGAGTAGCTCCATCCGCTCCATTGTCGTCACGATGCACGCCTCCGAAGACCAGCGGACCGCCGCATTCGCGGCCGGTGCTGCCGCATTCCTGCCAAAGTCCACCCCACTCGGCGACCTCGCCGCAGCCATCCGGGCGGTCAACCTTGGCATGTCCCTCAAAGATACGACCACTTTAAGTGGTGTTTTGGACAACCATCGACAGCCCGTCCTTGACGATATCGCCGCTTCATTGACGGCCAGAGAACGAGAACTCCTCACAAAAATGGCCGAAGGACTGACGTCCACACCCGATCTCGCCGGGGCGCTCTTTATCTCCGAAAAGACCGTAAAGAACCACCTGGCAAGCATTTACGACAAGCTCTCGGTGAGCGACCGCGCCTCGGCGGTCGTCGAGGCCCTCAATCGGGGTATCGTACGAACCGGCCGCTAAATGGGTCGGCCGACCTATGGTGGTTCACCGCTCTCGGTGATATCGTTTCACTAAGTAGTAATCCTATATCCCGTAGGGAGGGGTAGTTATGTACGCAAAGCTTATGGTCAAGATGGCCACGCTCAAGAGTGACACTGGCGCAAGCATGGTTGAGTACGCCCTGCTCGTTGTCCTCATCGCCATCGTCGCCATCACGGCCGTCACGTTGGCTGGTAAAGAGGTCTCCGGCACGTTCTCGGAAATCGGTTCCGCACTCAGCTAATTGACGCAAGCGGACGTCCAGAGGGGACACTATGAGCCTGATGGCTCGGCTAATTCACGAAGAACGAGGAGCGAATCTCGCAGAATGGGGGATCCTCGTGTCACTGATCGCAGTCATCGCCATTCTGGCAGTGACTAGTGTCGGGAATTCCAACTCGGAGATGTTTTCCGAGATCGGATCCGCTTTCCCTTAAACGCCGAAAACGAATGAAATGAGGAGGAGGGCCCAAGCGGGCCCTCCTCCTGTTTGTGGGTCTCCGATCGCCTGCTCCCCTTACTCCCGTCCGGTTATCCGAAAGAAAGCCCAGTCCTCTAGTGGTTTGCCATTCGCCAAACCACAAACTCGTCATCGGAGGTTACTTCGGTCCATCCGGGCGTCATTTGCAGTGCGGTGGCCAGACCGTCCGCTTTACGTATAAGTACCTGTTCAATCCCATACGTTTCGAAGAATGCCTTCCACTCGGGCGTTCCATTTCGAGTAGCCACGACAGAGCGGATGAACTCAGCCGAGTAAAGTTCCGCACGGTCGTCGATAAGAACGCGGGCCGGGTCTCCCCTTCTAAAAATGAGGTACCCACCAACGACATCATCGTGGAATGTTGGCATATTCAGTAGCGATGACGAGACCGCCAACGGAAACCGGACCGGATCGAGCTGCGAACTGCCAGAAAAGCTCACCAGCAGCGGCACCACGATCAGCGCCACGACGAAGACCGTTGCAACCACCGATGGCTCGCTCGGATTCGGCCGGCCCGAGCGAATGGATGACGCCAGGTACACGATAAGGACCAAACTGGCCGGCATGATCGCCCGAGACGTTGAAAGACCGAAGACCAGAAAGGGAGCAACGACCCAAAGTGCCCCTGTTGGAATTCCACCACGCGTGGCCACCCATAAGATGGCGACCACCACGGCCGTGAAAGGTAAGACTTGACGACTCAAAATGTCGGGTGGCGCCCATTCGCTGATCTGGCCGAGCGACTCCGAAGATCTAAAGAACGTGAAGACTATTTCCCAAACGTGCCAACCGTGTGCAGTCAGGGAAACCCCGAATCCCGCCACAAGAGCGTCCATAATTCGACGACGATCCCGATGGGCAAGCCCGTCCAATAGAATTAGTCCTCCACCCAGAATGAATGAGCCATGCATCGAGGCCCATACCCACATCAGGAGCGGGATCGCCCA
>JAHEDM010000264.1 GCA_024641205.1 Actinomycetes bacterium | reverse complement strand
TGATCTGAATGAGCTTTCGCGCACCAAAAGGTACCGACGACGTCCTCCCTCCTGCCTCCCATACCTGGCGTAGGTTGCTGTTGGCTTGGGAAGACTGGTCGGCTCGCTACGGGTACGACCTGGTTCTCACGCCGCTCTTCGAGGCAACCGAGGTGTTTGCTCGCGGGGTCGGGGAAGGCACCGAAGTCGTCGAGAAACAGATGTACACCTTTGAAGACAAGGGTGGACGGTCGGTCACGCTCCGTCCCGAAGGCACCGCATCCGTGGTGCGAGCGTTTCTCGAGGCCGGTGCAGGCGGCATTCTGAAAGGGGCTTATTCGGGGCCGATGTTCCGCTACGAGCGTCCCCAAGCGGGACGGCGGCGTCAGTTCTATCAGGTCGGTGTCGAGTATCTCGGATCCCGGGCAGCCGCGGCCGACGCCGAGGTTGTCGAGCTGGGATACCGGTATCTCGTGGCTGCAGGCGTTCCGGGCTTGAGCGTTGAGCTGAATTCGATCGGAGATCGCCAATGCCGGCCCGCCTATGTGCGAAAGCTGGGGACCTATTTGGAGAGCCGCCGCGACGTCCTCTGCGATGACAGTCTGCGCCGCCTCGAGACCAACCCGATGCGGGTTCTCGACTGCAAAGTGTGCGCTCCGAAGCTGGTTGAGGCGCCCTCGCCTGCAGACCACTTGTGTGCTCCGTGCGCCGCCCACCACGAAGAAGTGCTGACCACCCTGACCGAGCTGGAGGTGCCATATGAGGAAGCTCCTCGTTTGGTTCGCGGCCTCGATTATTACGAACGCACGGCCTTCGAGTACGTGGCTACCGATCTGGGCGCGGCTCAGGACGCTGTGGGGGGAGGCGGCCGCTACGACGGGCTGGCCGAGTTGTTGGGCGGCAAACGGGTTCCGGGGGTCGGATTCGCCCTTGGATTGGACCGTATCGTTCTGGCTCTGGGCGTCGAGAAGGAACCCAACCCGCTTGACCTGTACATCGTGGTAGCTGGAGATCGACGTAAAGAAGCGGTACGCCTGGCTTCCGACCTGCGCCGATCGGGACTCAGAGTGGACCTCGATGTTGAGGGCCGATCGGTCAAGGCCCAGTTCCGGGCGGCCGACCGAAGAGGGGCGGCCGGGGCATTGGTAGTCGGTGATGAGTGGGCAGACGGCAGGGTGGTCGCCAAGGATCTCACCAGCGGCGATCAAGAGGTTATTTCTCTAGAGGAGGTTCAAGCATGGGTCCGACGGCCCTAGAGGGCGATCAACCCTATCGGACTGCATATGCCGCCGACCTGTCCGAAGCAAGCGTCGGCGAACGGATTCGTCTGGCCGGATGGGTGGCGAGACGTCGCGACCAGGGGGGCGTGTACTTCTTCGATCTACGCGATGCATCCGGGGTCGTGCAAGTTGTGATCGACCCGGCTGAGGTGCCGGCCGCCCGCGACCTACGTGCAGAATACTGCATCTCGGTCGAAGGACCGGTTCGGCTCCGCCCGGCCGGAATGGCGAATCCCGATTTGGCAACCGGGGCCGTTGAACTAGCCGCAGATCAGCTTGGAGTGCTCAGCCGGTCGGAACCGGTCCCGTTCATCATCGACGATCGGGCCGAGGCCGACGAGCGTCTTCGCTTGGAGTACCGCTACCTGGATCTGCGCCGACCGCGTATGGCGAAGAACCTTCGCGCCCGGTCCCTGGCCGCGGCCGCCATGCGGGACACTTTGGGAAGACGCGGGTTTTTGGAAGTGGAGACTCCCACCCTGATTCGTTCGACGCCGGAAGGGGCCCGGGACATGCTGGTACCGAGCCGGCTGCGGCGGGGCGACTTCTATGCGTTGCCGCAATCGCCCCAGCTTTTCAAGCAATTGTTGATGGTCGGGGGCGTCGACCGCTACTACCAGATTGCCAGGTGCTATCGCGATGAGGACTTCAGGAGCGATCGCCAACTCGAATTCACTCAACTCGATATCGAGGGGGCGTTCTGGGGTCGCGATGGGGTCTTCGAGACATTGGAAGCCGTCGTCCAGGCTGTGGTCGAACGCTTGCGAGGCGTAACGCTCGAGCCGCCCTTTCCCCGGCTGACCTACGCGGAGGCTCTCCTTCGGTACGGCACAGACAAACCCGACGTCCGGTTTGGGATGGAGATCTCGGACCTCAGCGATGCGTTTCTGAAAACGAAATTCCGGGCATTCGCGGCCACGCTCGAGGACGGTGGAGTGATACGCGGTTTCAACGCAGGGAAACAGGAGATGTCACGGTCTCAGCTCGACGGCTTGGCCACCAGGGCAAAGGAGTTGGGCGCAAAAGGGTTGATCTCGGCCGTCGCGGAGGAAGGTGGCACGCTTCGTTCGCAGACTGCGAAACACCTCTCCGAATTCGAGACGGCCGCCATCATTGAAGACCTGAAAGGCCAACCGGGTGATCTCCTCTTGCTGGTGGCGGATACGGCCGCCGTGGCCGCCCAGGTCCTTGGTCAATTGCGGCTGCAACTCGGTAGGCCGGATCGGCACGACGACCTGAGCTTCCTATGGGTGATTGACTTCCCGGTGTTCGACGAGGTCGAGGGGGGTGGTTTGGCCCCCTCCCATCATCCGTTTACCGCTCCCGTCGACCTCGTCGAGATGCGCGAACGACCCCGTACCGCCATCGCCAAGGCGTACGACCTGGTCCTGAACGGCAGTGAACTCGGTTCCGGCTCGGTCCGAATCCACGATCCTGAGGTCCAGCAAGAGGTTTTCGATATCCTCGGTATCTCGGCTGACGAGTCTGAACGGCGCTTCGGCTGGTTCATCAAGGCGTTGCGCTACGGAACGCCTCCGCATGCCGGTTTCGCTCTTGGCGTTGACCGCTTTCTGGCAATTCTGCAACAAGAGACGAGCATTCGTGAGGTCATACCTTTCCCCAAGACCCAGACCGGCATTGATCCGATGACCGGTTCGCCGACCGCGGTGGACCCGGTGCAACTCGCTGAGCTCGGCATAGAGCTTCGGGCCGGCGTCGATGCCGATGATCCGGACCGGGAAGATGGATGACCTCTTTGCGGCGCATCGCGAAGCCCGGCAACGCGAAATAGCTCCGCTGGCAACCCGAATGAGGCCGCGTGCCCTCGACGAGATTGCCGGCCAAGCTCATCTGGTTGCCCCGGGAGCGGCCTTCCGAACCATGGTCGAAGCGGGCCGGCCCGTTTCGATGATCCTGTGGGGCCCGCCCGGCACCGGCAAGACCACTCTGGCTCGCCTGGTCGCCGCCCAGTCGGAAGCTCATTTCGAACAGCTCTCCGCCACCTCGGCTGGTGTCAAAGACGTGCGCGACGTATTGGCCGGAGCCCGCAGGCGTTTGGGCGAGGAAGATCGGCGCACGGTTCTCTTTCTCGACGAGATCCACCGATTCAGCAAGTCGCAGCAGGACGCTCTGCTCCCCGGCGTCGAGGATGGCACCCTGGTGCTGGTGGGGGCAACGACCGAAAACCCGTTCTTCGAGGTCAATTCGCCGCTCATCTCGCGCTCGACATTGTTCCGCCTGGAAGGGTTGAAGCCGCCGGACCTGGCCGCTCTCATCGACCGTGCCCTGGCCGATTCCGATCGGGGACTGGGTGCCTTCAATCTGGACATCGAAGACGAAGCCCGGACCGCGTTGGCCGAGCGATCCGGGGGAGACGCCCGGCTGGCCCTGAACGCCCTGGAGATGGCTGCCTTCCTGGCTCGCTCGGCAGAAGACCGGATCACCTTCGCCCACATCGAAGAGGCACTGCAGCGGCGCATCGTCCGCTACGACAAAGCGGGCGATCAGCACTATGACGTGATATCAGCCTTCATCAAGAGCATGC
>JAHEDM010000015.1 GCA_024641205.1 Actinomycetes bacterium | reverse complement strand
CATCGCTGACGACGAAGTCAGGCGAACCGAGAATTGCCTCGATCAATTTGGCCTTTTGGAGCCCATTGGCCTCCACCCCGACTGATGCAGCGATCTCGCGGAGGTCCTTGATGGCCTTCCCCTGGAGTTCGGATCTGCTGGTCATATCGTCCTTTCCGACGGGTAGCTCGATTCAATGAGCTGTGTCGCAACCTTTGGATTCCCTCGAGCCTTGGCGCTCGACCCTGGTCTGAATGGGAGAGCAGGAGCTGAGGGTTCAATGCCTCGACATCCAGGACGACACGGATGTCGCTGCCTGGGTGTGGGGGCGACCTACACCACGCGTCTACGAGCGAAGTGTTCAGGTACGGGAGGCATACTACGGCCTCTTCGGCAATGTTCCAAGCCCTAGCCGGTTACCGAGCGAACATAAGCTTCAATCTCAACACGATCGGGAGGCAGAATCGTCATGGTCTCCTTCCGACTCAAGAGGTCCGCGAGACGCCCCGGAAGCGGCGGACGGACGCCCGTGGCGGCTTCGACCGCATCCGGAAATTTGGCCGGGTGAGCGGTGCCGACACAGATCACCGGGATGTCTTCTTCCCGTTCTGTGGCCCGGGCGGCAGCGATACCGACGGCTGTATGGGGGTCGACGAGAAGCGCCCTTTTCTCGAAGACGTCGGCGAGTGTGTGCCGGATGGCCGATTCGTCGAACCAGCTTCCCTTCACGAAGTCCTGCACGTGCCGGAGATTCGCCGCCCCGATTTCAAACTGTCCTTGCTCGGCAAACCGGCCCATCATGTGCCGAACCGCTTCACCATCCTGATCATGCAAATCGAACAACAAGCGTTCGAGATTGCTCGGCACCTGGATGTCCATCGCCGGAGTGATGGTCGGCACCACCTTGTCGATCGACAGCCGACCGGTTTCGAAAAAGCGCACGACCGCGTTGTTCCGATTGGTACCAATGATGAGACGACGAATCGGCAAACCCATCCGGCGAGCCACGTAGGCGGCAAACACATTGCCGAAATTTCCGGTCGGAACCGCGAAAGACACCTCCCGCTCGGGCGCGCCCATCGCCAGAGCGGCCGCGAAGTAGTAGGCGACTTGCGCCATGATCCTGACCCAGTTGATCGAGTTCACAGAGGTCACGCCCAGATCACGGCGGAGGGCGGGATCGGCCAACATCGCTTTGGCCAAACGCTGACAATCATCAAACGTGCCTTGTACGGCGACGTTGTGCACGTTGGCCGCCGCAACGGTGGTCATCTGGCGGCGTTGCACGTCTGATACCCGCCCGTGCGGGTGCAAGACCACGATGTCGAGGCGTGACCGGTCCCGGCACGCCTCGATGGCCGCCGAGCCGGTATCTCCCGACGTTGCCCCAAGCAACAACGCCCGGGTGTTCCGAGCAGCCAGGCTCGCGTCGAACATACGACCCAGTAATTGCAGCGCGTAGTCCTTGAAGGCCAGGGTCGGCCCCCAGTAGAGCTCGAGCAACCACAGGCCGTCTCCCAGCTCGGTGAGTGGCACCAGGCGCTCGAACGGAGCGTACGCATCCTCGGCAATGCCAATGAGATCGGTAGCCGACCCGTCTACAAACGGCGCGGAAATGGCCGCGACCAGCAGCGGATAGGAAAGGCCTCGCAACGCCGCAATCTCCGACTCGGCGAACTCCGGCCAGGTTTCGGGAACGTACAGGCCACCGTCGGGAGCCAGGCCGGTGAGTAAAACGTCATCGAAACCGAGCGGCGGGGCCAAACCCCTGGTCGAGAGATACCTCATCGGTTCACGGCTCGTCGCTCTGGACTCGGATCGTTGCGGCAACCTCGGTCACCACTTCGAGAGAACGTAGGGCCGTCACCGCTGCGCGTTGGTTGGACTCCAGGGCATCGTGGGTGATGAGCAGCAAGGTAGCGTCCTCGCCCCGACCCTCCTGCCAGACCGACTTGATGCTCACGCCTGCATCCCCGAAGGTCCCGGCTACCAAGGCGAGAACGCCCGGAGCATCTGCTACCTCCAGCCGCACGTACCACTTCGTTTCGACTTCGCCGAAGTCGAGCAACCGTCCGGGAGCAAACCGGATACGGGGCGCAACCTGCGCTTCCGCCAGCAGTTCCCGGGCGGCGTCGATGATGTCGCCGAGCACCGCGGTTGCCGTCGGTCCCCCACCGGCACCCGGTCCCATGAAGAGCAATTCCCCTACCTGCGGGCCCTCTATGAAAACTGCGTTGTTCGCCCCGCGTACTAACGCAAGCGGGTGATCAAGAGGCACGAGAGCCGGGTGGACCCGGGCACTCACGCCGTTCGGGGTCTCCTCTCCGATCGCCAGCAGCTTGGGCAGGTAGCCGAGGTCGGCCGCATACCGAAGATCAACCGGATCGAGCGATTCGATTCCCTCCCGATAAACGCCGTCAACGGAGACCCACGTTCCAAAAGCCAGGCTGGCCAGAATTGCGGTCTTAGCGGCCGCGTCCGCACCCGAGACGTCAGCGGTCGGATCGGCTTCCGCATAGCCGAGCGCCTGTGCCTCCTCGAGCGCCTCGGCAAATCCGAGGCCTTCCGACATGCGAGTCAGTATGTAGTTGGTCGTCCCATTGACGATGCCGAGCACTCTGGTGATTTGCTCACCTGCCAGCGATTCCGAAAGCGGCCGGATAATGGGTATTCCACCCCCGACTGCTGCCTCGAACAGGAGCGAAACGCCTTTCTCTTCCGCCCGCCGGATCAGTTCGGCTCCGCGCGTCGCAACCAACTCCTTATTGGCCGTGACAACCGGCTTTCCTGCCTGGAGGGCCTGCATGACCAGATCCCCGGCCGGTTCCAGACCTCCCATCAACTCGACCACCAAATCAACGGACGGGTCGTCTACAAGCTGTTCCGGCTGATCAGTGATGAGCCCGGTAGGAATCGGGAAGGACCTGGTCTTGGAGAGGGAGCGTACGGCCACCCCACGCACCTCGAGCTCGAGGCCCGTCTTGGCGACAATGGCTTTCTGTTCGTTGATCAGGTACTGAAGGAGGGCACCACCTACGGTACCCCCACCAAGAATGCCGATACCGACCTTCATCTCGTTCTCTCTTCGCAGAAGGATTGTACGTGGGGTCGATGTTGCCACAACTTTGGTCACACAGAGGCACGGCCCCGCCTTTGGTACACTCCGCCGCGCCGAGTGCCTCCGGATCGATGTACTCGAGCCCTCGTAGCTCAGGGGATAGAGCACCGGCCTCCGGAGCCGGGTGCGCAGGTTCGAATCCTGCCGAGGGCGCCGGGCGCACTGCGTGCGCCGACCTCCCCCCCGACGAGCGAAGCTCGTCGGGAAGGGGGAAGGTGTCGAGTCCCAATAGGGCTCGACGGAAGGGGGTTGGTTCCCACCAATCAAACCCCGCGCACACTTCCACCTTCCGCGCCCAAAACTCTCTGACCACTGATTACTGATAACTGATAACTTGTCATCCATGGCTAGATCGATCTGGAAGGGTGCCATCAGCTTCGGGCTGGTCTCGATTCCGGTTGCGCTCTTCACCGCGACGGAGAACAAGACCCCGAAGTTCAAGATGCTGCGCTCAGGCGACAGCAGCGCAATCAAGTACAAGCGTGTGGCGGAAGCCGATGGCAAAGAAGTCACGTGGGACGACATCGTCCGCGGGTACGAGGTAGAGAAGGGCCGGTACGTTGTCTTCACCGATGAGGAGCTGGAGGCGGCCACTTCCCGGGGCGGCTCCAGGATCGTCGACGTCGTTCAATTCGTCGAGACGAAGGAAATCGACCCCATCTTCTATCGGTCGTCCTACTACCTGGTGCCGGAGCAAACGGGTCTCAAGGCATACCGCATCCTGCTTCAGGCCCTGCGGGAAAAAGATCGGGTCGGGATAGCAAAATTCGCCCTACGGGAAAAGGAATATCTCGCCACCCTCCGGGCCGACGAGAACGTGCTCATCCTGGAGACAATGTTCTGGCCGGACGAAATCCGGGCGCCGGCATTCGAGGAACTCGAATCCGAGGTCGAGGTGCGGGGCGAGGAAATCAAGATGGCCGAGATGATCATCGACAACCTCACCTCACCATTCGATGCGGGGGCCTACCAGGATCCGACCCGGGGCGCCATCGAAGAGCTGGCTCGGAAGAAAATCGAGGGGGAAGAGATCGTCGGCCTGGAGTCACCCGAGCCAACCAAGGTCCTCGACCTCCTCGAGGCACTCAAAGCGAGCGTCGAAGCAACCAAAGAAAAGAGAGCAGCAAGCTGAGCCGTCCTCCCCCCTGGCGAACGAAGTGAGCTGGTTGGGGAGAGGTGCCGAGCGCAGCGAGGGGGAGGGGGGCTCGTTCCCACCAAGAGACGTCTCCAGACTGCAAACTGGCAGCTACTTCCCCGGCCCTTCTGCCTCCCAGGTTTGCTCTTCGGCCGGATCAGCAATGAATCCTTTGAACGAAGGGGCCCGCAGACGTCCGGCCTCCGTCCATTCCTTGAATTCGACCCGGGCCACGAGGTGCGGGGTCACCCAGGTGGTACCGACCGGAAGCTCGGAATCCGCCAGGAATGGGCTTTCCGGAGTGGTCATCTCATCCAACGCGGCGCGGATGGCCAGCAGGGCAGCGTCGCCAAACCCGGTGCCAACCGACCCGATCCACCGCAGGCGGGTACCTTCCCAAAGCCCAAGTGCCAGCGATCCGAACGTACCGGCCAGACCGCGCTCGCCCGGCGTGAAGCCCCCGACCACCGCCCGGACCACCCGCACATGGGGTATCTTCCGCCAGTCGGGTGAACGCACCCCGGGCCGATAGGAGGAGCCGTGGCGTTTGGCCACAATCCCTTCGAGTCCTCGCTCGGCGACGACCGCATACAACGCTTCGCCATGTTCTTCGATCACGTCAGAGGTCACCACAGGAGCAGGCAGGTCCATGGCTCGCAGCCGCACCAATCGCTCCTCAATAGGCCAATGGGTCACGTCTTCACCATCGAAGAGAAGATCGAAGACGACATACGAGACCGGGGCGAGGCGCGCGGCTTCGGTTGCCCGCATACCACCGGCAATACCGAGCCGTTTCTGCAGGGTGGGAAAAGAAGGCAGGCCGGTGTCATCGAACGCGATGATCTCACCATCGAGGACACACGCGCCCGGCCGGAAGAACCTGCTCATCTCTGGGTACGTAGCAGTCACGTCTCGTCCGCTCCTGGACTGCAGCATCAGAGAGCTTCCCGTCCAGTTGAGGAGCACCCGTACGCCGTCCCACTTGACCTCGAACAACCATTCCGGATCGGAGAAAGGCGCAGGCCAGGGACTGGCCAGCATCGGCTCGAAGCGGCGGCCGCTCACCCGGTATCGAGTTCTTCCCGAACGACCTGGTTGACGAGGCGGGCATCGAGGTCATCTCCCATCGACTTCATCAGATGACCGACCACCCGCCCCGCCATCTTGGGGTCGTCTACGGCCAACTCGGCGATCGCCGCCCGGACAATCCGGCGCGTTTCCTCCTCGGTTTTCTTGGTCGGCAACCAGCGCGACAGGTAACCCACCTCCCACCGCAGCTTGGCTGCCATTTCGACTCCGCGCTCCCCGAGACCTTCGTATTCGCTCGCCGCCTTATCCATCTTCTTGGCGAAGCTGCCCATGATTTCTCGATACAGGTCGTCGTCCACTCGGCCATCGAAACCTGGTTCCGAGCGCTTGCGGGAGATCAGGGTTTCTATCTCGCGAACCACCTCGCGCCGCCTGCGGTCGCCCGTTCGCATGGCGTCTCGCAACTCGGCCGCCAGCTCATCCTTGATACTCATCAAGCCTCCTCCCCTTCAGTACTCCAACCATCCTGATTGGATCATCGGTAATGATGGTGGTCGCCCCAGCGTCATCCAAGCAGCGGGCAACGTCTTCATCGTTGACCGTCCACACCGCCACCTCCAACCCTTGCTTGGCCAGTGTGGCGGTCTCGACGATGGACGGGCCTGCCAACAATGACCAGTGTGGGGCGATCACCTGATGACCGCGCCTCACGGCCCAATCGGCCGCTTCCGCCAGTGAACCGGTCGGATCGATCAACAGACCGGTTGACAGGTTCGGGTACGCGTCCCGCACCGCGTCGACGGTCGGCCAGTGGAAGCAGGTGATCAGATCTTCGGGCGAGGCTCGACGGGCAACCTCGCATGCGAACGCGAAGGTCTGGTCGAAATCCGGGTCGGCGGGAGAGTTCTTGATCTCGAAATTGAACGGATACTTCCCGGCGGCGTCGAGTACATCGTCGAGTCGGGCGGGATGCAGACCGTTTCCGACATCGAGCTCCGCCAACGTCGCCCACTCCATGTCGATAATGGCTCTCCCGTCGAGATGAGCGTCATGGGAAAGCACGGCAACACCGTCCCGGGTGCTGCGAACATCGAACTCCACCGTGTCGCAGACTGCGGAGGCTGCCAGAATGCCTTCCAGGGTGTTATCCGGGTATTCGAGGCGCAATCCGCGATGCCCGGCTACCAAGATTGGTGAAGGTCTCGGTGTATCTAGATTCGCCAAAAAAATACCTCTTGCCTACCGCCCGCGCTGCCGTTAACGTTTGTGAAGCAAATCACAATCTTTACATTTTGCAGGGGTTTCTCGTGTTAACAATGACTGAATGGCGGCAGATGTCCGCGTGTCGCGACTCTGAACCGTCTCTGTTCTTTCCCGTAGGTACTACCGGGCCCGCCCTCGACTACATCTCGGCCGCCAAGGCCATTTGTGCGCAGTGTTCGGTCCGGGAAGACTGCCTCCAATACGCTCTCGAGTCCAACCAGGAAGCCGGAGTATGGGGCGGATACGCTGAGGATGAGCGCCGCCGCCTCCGCAAGCGGTGGCTCGCCGAACGCCGCCGCCGCGCCGTCTGATCCAACAACCGTCTTTATCGGAGTCTCATTACGCCGTGAACCCGACCGACACTCGCTGCTCGGGTTCGAGTTCGACGTAGGCAATGCGCGACACCGGGACACCGATACGCCGGTCGCCCACATCGGTGAACCAGAGAATGGTCTGCTCCCCACCGAACGCAGCTTCGATCTCGGCGATGAGGGCGCCCCCATCATCGACATCCAACTCGATCTCCCGGGACGTATCACCTATTCCGATTCGCACCCGCACGTTCGCTCCTTGTTTGACAACGAGAGCAATAGTACCCAGTAGCCAGTACCCAGCAGCCCGCCTAAGAACCTGGCTGGGAACTGGAATCTGGCAACTCCTACGGCTGCGCGACTTGGATGAGTTCGACTCCTCCGTCGGTTATCAGATACCCGCGACCCGGCACGAGCAGGGGAGGCCCGTGGCGGGGCAGGGAGGTATGCCAGAGCTCGCCGTCGACGTCTGCCTGGGGACGAAGGGCGATCCCTTGCCTCCCGCGCCGCAATTCCTGGGTCCAATGCCCATACATGGATCGGAGAGCATCAGCCCGGCCCGCCCCTACTACGCGGATGTTGGGACGACGCTCGCGGATGAGACGAAGCAGCCCTCCACCCAGGTCGGCCACTTCGTCTGCGTCATCGACGAGTATCAATTGAGGTGCGGCATCGCCGAGGATCCTCCGCACGGTTAACTCCAACTGCTCGGGATCTTTCAACAGGGTGGCCACCCCGGGCGCATCCCACAATGGGGAGCGGCGCGGCGCAACCGCAGTAATTGCCACGTCGGGTCGACGACCGGCAACGATCCCCGAGATGGCCAGCAGCACGGTGCTCCTTCCCGACTTTGACGGACCGGCCACCAGAGCATGATCGCTCTCCCCCAGGCGCCAACCAACCGGTTCGAGCCGCCGGTCTCCTATACCGATGGGGAGGAACCACTCGCGGTCTTGCACCGAAGCGCTACCAACCACGTCGGCAAGCGCCGATCGATTGGGGAGCACCCCGATGCTGATCGGAGTTGCTCCCCGGGAAACCGATCGAGCCGCAATCGCGCCCAAGGCCGCCGCCGACACCTGCGCAATCTGCACCACCGATCCGGTGCCAATCTGTACGGCACGTCCCGGCGGCAGGTCCGGCACCTCCCGGTTGGGGAGGCCAAGCGCGGCGTAATCGAAGAGGTCGGCCATCCGGAAGACGAGCTTCTCCGGTATCAGGGCTGCCAGGTTGGTAGGAACCGCGGCTGCCTGGTCGGCGCTCATGACAACGAACACCCCGACCCCCGGGCCGTCGGCGACGACCCGCCGGAGCGCATCCCGGTGGACCAGATCGGCCGGTCGGTCAAAAGCGGCCGCAAACCCCCCATAGTTGTCCAGAAGCAACAGCACCGCCGGCCGATCGCCGGGACCGTCCGCCCGACGGAGGGCAACCTCGTCCTGCAGATGCCGTATCAACCGCACTTGCCGTTCACGGTCGGCGGAGCCGATCACGCTCCCCACTTGCGAGAGTGCCTCGAGTGACGCCAGGGTCCGGGTCCCGAAATCCAGGGCGTAGATATGCAGCCGATCCGATGGCAGCCTGGCGGCCAGCGAGGTTCCCAGTGTCAGCAGCGCCAAGGCGGGTCCGCTGTCCGGCATACCGTAGAAAAGGAGATTGCTCCCCTCCCATCCCCAAACCGACTGTCCCTGTCGGTGGGGCTCGTCGATCAGGCCCAAGGGAGTCCACCAGGGACCTGTCCCGCCGGGTGCATCGATTATCGCCTGAAACGACAGATGAGCAGGAAGCACGGGAGGCCAGAGTGACCGAGGCGGGGTCATGCCCGCTTGCCGGGCGGCGGACGTGATCGCGTCGACGAGGCGGTCGAGGTCGGTCGGACCATCGTCTCCCCGCTTCTCGTCGGGCATGGCTTCCTGCGGCTCCCACTCGAACGCAAAGGGGCGCACCCCAACCGGGGCGGATTCGCCCGGACTGGTGTTCACGCTGACCAGGGCAGCTTGAAATGGAACTAGCTCGCCGGGGCCCAGCCGCAGGTAGCCCCGACCTGCTCTACCCCGGGGTATTTCGGCGGCCACGTGAGCGTCGAGCACATCGCGCGAATCGGCAGCACCATGCACCCGCAGTGCCACTCGCAGATTCGTATTGGCGCGTATGTTCTCCCCGATGACACCGGCCGGACGCTGGGTAGCCAAGAGCAGATGCACGCCCAGGCTCCTTCCCCGTTGTGCGATGTCCACCAACGACGGCACGAATCCCGGCAATTCCGAAGCAAGCGCTGCGAACTCGTCGATGACTACCACCAGCCTGGGGAGCGGGTCGGCGGGCATCGTCAGCAGATACTCGGACAAATCGGCCGCCCCAACTTCTCGGAGCCGGGCTTCACGGTATCTGAGTTCTGCCTCGAGACAGATGAGCGCCCGGCCGCCAAGATGCGCGTCGAGATCCGTTACAACACCAACAACGTGGGGCAGACGAGCGCACGCATCGAAGGCACTTCCACCCTTGTAGTCGACGAGCGCGAACGTGAGGTAATCGGGGCCTACCGACGCAGCAAGTGACACGATGAGACTCCTCAGCAATTCGCTCTTCCCGGACCCGGTCGTACCGGCAATCAGGCCGTGGGGGCCATCGCCTACCAAATCGATCATGAGCGGTCCTTGTTCGGTGACCCCGATGGGACCGACCGGTCGGGGTTCCGGACCCGCCAGATCCCATCGGTTCAGAACAGCCTCAACCGCAAAGGGCTCGGAGCCGAAGAGGCCGGCTAGTGCCACCAGATCCGGGAGTTGGGTGGCCTCCTCAACTACCTCGGGATCCTTGTGTCGCGCCAGCGCCCTCGAACAAGCCAGGGCGATGTCGGCGGGCAGGCCGATGAGGAGGATGTCGTCAACCACTCGATCGATCGTCGGAAACCGGCAGAGAGCCGTCTCGTTTGTGTCAGAAACCTCGACCACGATGTTGCACAACCCGGGCAAGCTGGTGGGCGTTGACGAAATCACCACTCCCGCCACGGGGACGCCGGAGCCTGCCTGGATGCTGCGTAATCTGGACCGACGAGCAGGGTCGATCGTCTCAGCATCAACGATCAAGACGGTGAGAGGCGCGGAAGGACCCTTCGCCGAGCCACGCCGAGCTAGGTGGGCGACCACCGCATCGATGTCGTCTGGGCGAGCGGCCAGCAGGCGCCTTCCTGAGGTCGGGTCGGAAGCGGTGTGCGGAAGCCATTTCGCCCAATCCCAATCCTCAGGATGATCCGAGATGATCGCAACTCTCGCGTCGGCAGGACCCTGATGAACGGAAACCTGGATGATCACCCATCGGGCCAGGGCAAGTGCATCACTCCGCCGGCCGGCAATGCCGAGAATGGTCCCGGAGGTGAGCTCGATGCCGAGTGGCACTTCCTCCAGTCGTGCCCGGAGTGCTAGAACAGCAGCTGCTTCCTCATCGTCGACCAGACCCGTTAGATGAGGCGCCCACGGAACCGTCGCAATGCCAAGCGATACCCCCATGAAGTCTGCGTGATCGGGACGCCGTTCCCACAGACGAGGGCCGGCCGTCATGGCGCGTGACACGACCTCGGGAGCCTGGGGCAGGCTCGCCCGTAGGAACCCTATCTCCCTTGCACTGACCCCCAGGAGATCGCGCCCAAAACGTGCCAGGTCCGAAGCATATTTCGCCGCGCCTGCGCTGCGCTCTCTCCGCACGCGCCGCCGATCCTCGAACCAATTCGCCAGCATCATCATCGGGCCGAGGAACGCGAAGGCAGCCATCATCGGGCTGAAAAGTATGGCGAAGAGACCTCCCATGACGAGCGGGACGAGCAACGTGGCCCAGCCAGGTCGTCCCTGGACGGCCGGATCGGCGGGCCGCCCGGGAACCTCTACCTCGATCCGGACCCGCGACTGTTGTGTCCGCGGAGGACGGTTGAAGACCCCACCATCAGGTCTCACCCCAGGTTTGATGGCGGTTTCGCGTACCGGACCGAATTCCCACGCACTCTGACCCGCCCGGATCAGAGCACCGGCAACCAGGTTTGTCCGACCGAGTACCGGCAGCCCGTTCACGGTCACCGGCGAGTTGCCAACCGCTTCGATGGATCCCTCACCCTCCCTACCCACCCCGACCACAAAATGGTGGGGATGGATTCCACGGCCAGGAAATTGAATCTCACAGCTCGGGTCCGATCCGATGCGATACCGGCCCGCTTCCAGCAACCACCGCCCGCCTGCCCATGGTCCCCCGACAACCCGAACTTCAGCCACCCGCTGCGTCGACGGTCGAGGACCGGGGGCGTCTGCGGAGATCACCGAGCCGTCGCCGAGGCCGCTCTCGCCTAGGCGGCGGTCGACCGGCACGGCCACCCCGTCGACGAACGCCGTATCGAGGTCGGATCCGCCGGCCAAACGCTTCAGCAGATCGGCAACGGTCGCATCCGCGGGGAATCCGATATCCAGATCCCGTTCCCCGTCGGCCGTCTGCCACACCAGGTGCACCGTTTTCTCCTCACCACGACGAGATCCCGCCAACCGAATCGGCGGGTGTCGAGGCTGCAGCCGCTTCTGCCGAGCGAACCCGACGGGCTTCCTCGAGCTTCGTTCTGGCGAGGCTGCGCAGCGCGGCCACGAGAGCGGCCAACTCGCGGCGGCGATCGGCCAGCTCTGCAGCAAGCCGATCCGCGGCCGGGCCTTCCCAGGCGCATCGCACCCGATGAACGAGAGGCTCGATGGAGGCGGCGAATCCTTCGAGCCCTCGCGCCGCTACCAGCAGCTGATTCGCCAGTCGGTCGAGGGAATCCGCCGTGTTTGACATCACATCTCGTGGAGAGTCTCGTCGTTTCCTAGCTGGTGGCCATCTCGATCGCCTTGCGGCGTTCGGTGACCACGGAGGCGCTCTCGGACAGCGCTTCTTTCAATCGCAGTAGCGCAGGGACGAAATCCTGGTTCCATTGGGTCCGGAAACGCTCCGCAGCAGGTCCCGTCCATGCGGTTCCCTCGAGCGCCCCGACGATGCGGCTCTGAAGGCCCTCGACAGCGCCTATCTCCCTGATGAATTGGCTACTCAGGCTCTCGAGTTGGGCCAGATCTCCTCCGTACACGGCCATATCTATCCCTTCTCCACTCGTGTGGAAGGCGTATCAGTGCACCATATAACGATAGTTGAGATTAGTCAATTGATGTTCTATTTATTCAAGCTTAGTTAGAGCTTGACAAGATGAGACTATCAGGCAAATATGCGATCATGCGTCGAACAACCGCTCGATTGGGCATCGTGGTGGTGCTCGAGACCGGCTCCCTGGCCGGGTTGCTCTCCCTCGGTGGCCGCACCTGGTTGCGAATCAACTGGTCCGAACTCGCAACGTGGATCCGGATAACCCCGGCCGACGATGCCATCGCCGCCGTTATCTGGTTGGTGGCTCTCGGCTGCGTGATCTGGTTGGCCGGTTCGACCCTCCTCTACCTGGTCGCACGGGCCAGTCGGATCCAGGCGCTGATCCGATCGGTCGAATGGATGACTCTCCCCGCCATACGCCGGGCTACCGAACGGGCTCTCGGAGCCGTCTTGATTGCATCGACCGTGACCGCGGCCCCGGTCCGGGCCGACCAAACGCCGCCCGTGGTAGTCGTTGTCAACGATGACGGCACCTTCGTGCCCCCCGGGTTGGCCGGACAGATCGATACTGCGCCTCAGGCCCCGGCCGGGCCCGAATCGGCCGTTCCTCCGCGCCCCGCCTTCCCCTCGGAAACCTCGGTTCTCACCGATGAGTTCTCGCCGGCTGAGGTGACGGTACGGTCCGGCGACAATCTGTGGATCATATGCCGCCGCCACCTCACAAGCGCACTCGGCCAGCGACCAGCCAATGAGGAGGTCGCGCCGTACTGGCGACAGGTGATTGCCCACAACCAGCCCCACCTCATTTCAGGAGATCCGGATCTCATCTACGCAGGCGAGGTGATCGAAATGCCCCCGATCGGCTGATGCAAGCCGTCAATTATCCCGTTGCCCCGGCCTCCCGCTTCACGGAGACTGAGGTCCCCGACACGGTATCCCTGCCCCAGACATCCGAGCACCGCCGATCGTTGGTGCAGATCGTTCGCATCGGCGGGGCGGCATTCGTTCTCGTCCTGGCCGGCTATCTGATTGGGGTTCTGGCGACAGGTTGGCCGACTGCTTCCAGACCTCCCCCCTCCGGCCTGAGTGGCTTCGCGGAGATGTATCTATCCACGCTGCTCACCCAGGCAGGTGCCGGCAGGGAAGACTTGCTCGCTCCCTACCTTGGCTACTCGCCTGATCTGGAGGGGCTCGAGCCCGGCACGTGGTATGTCACCCAAACCGCAGCGTGGTATGTGGATCCCACCGGACCAGAAGCGTGGAGAGTTCTCGTCGCAGCAACCCAGCTTGGCTTGCAGAAAGGCGGCTACGCGCCCACCGGAACCTTCTTCTATGAGGTCGACATCGAGCATACTCCGGCCGGCTTCCGGGCGACGGCTCTCCCCACCATGGTCACCGCCCCACCATCGATGGCTCCCCCTGCTCCCCCAATGTCCCGTGTCGATCAGAGCCTTGCCGATGCCGTCACCGAATTCCTCGAGGCCCGGTTCACCGAAACGGAAACAACCCCGTTCGACGTAGCCCCATTCACCACCGTGATCGTGCGCTCCATCCGACCGGAAGACACAGAGGGCGACTATCTCGAAGTCGGCGTCGAATTTATGGGGGTCGACCGGGGCGGGCGGGCAACGCCGCTCGGCTACCGGGTCTCGGTCTCGAAGACCGACGGGTCGATCGTCGAAGCCGGAGAGGTCAACCGGAAATCCAGCTGAACCTGATGCGCCGCTCGGAATTGTCTGCGTTCGGGTCGACCAGAACGATCGATTGCCACGTTCCCAACAGGAGTCGCCCGGCCTGGACCGGAATCGTCATGCTGGGGCCGACGATGGCAGGCATCACATGATCAGCGCCGTGGCCAAGAGAACCGTGCCGGTGCCGCCAGCGATCGTCTCGCGGGAGGACTTTGTCAAGAGCATCAAGGAGGTCGGCATCACTACCGGCCCCGGTTTCCATGATGGCCAGACCGGCCGTCGCATGAGGAA